>CALAFU010000258.1 GCA_937891325.1 uncultured Candidatus Melainabacteria bacterium
TTTAAAACAATCTCTTCCATACTTTTTAATGGATTCTTCGATTAAAACCCCGCTCCCTAAATAATCATCATCAACCTCGAATGTAGAATGTGACCCATAATAATATTCGCCATTAACAAGATTTGTTACTTTATATGTAAAATACTTTCTTTCAGGCAAACTAGCAACATCATCTTCTTCAGTTAAATCTTGCGCTTCAACCCAACCTTTGTTCCATGTCCAAAATTTATGATCCAACGTACACCTGACTTTTTTATCACCTTCGAAGGTTAATTCAATTGTCTGGTCTACTGTACGGGTTTTATGAAAATTATTCATAATAGCAGGTTCTACCTGTCCTGTCTTATCATTATAAGATAAAACTTCAATTTCTTTTATACCTTGATCCATAATCTCTCTAAAAGAGATAGAAGAACCGTCAGATTTTTTAATTTTAGCATCGTCTGTAAAACAACCCCAAAAATTAATCATTTGCCCTAAAGCTGAAGCTAAATGTTTTGGTGGTTTACTTTCAACTTTACCTTTTACACCGTTAAAACCTTCCTGAAGCAATGAGCGTAAAGACCAACCAGTACAATAGTTTGCTAACATATCCAAATCGTGAATCTGTATATCACCGTTACGATGTGCTTCACCTGCTTCTTTAGGATACACATGACTCAACCAATAATTTGCTGTTACTTTACCAGAAGTATTTAGAATCATACCACCTAAAGAATACCCCTGATTAGCATTAGCATTAACTCGCCAATCTGAACGATCAAGATAATCATCAATTGACTGAACAGCATCAATCATTACATTATTATCTTTTCTCATATCGTTATGTTTTTCACGATACACAATAAAAGCACGTGCTGTTTTAGTGTAATTATTTTCATTCAACACTTTTTCAACAGCATCCTGAATTTCTTCAACAGTTGCTTTTTCTTTATTATCAAACATTTGAATTACTGAATTGGTTAAATCTAAAGCTTCATCATAACCAAACTCACCTGAAGATTCACCAGCTCTACGAATAGCTGATACAATCTTTTTCAAATTAAACTTTACTTCTTTTCCATCACGTTTTACTACTTGCTTCATTTTTTACTTACCTAACTGTTAAAGAAACTTAAAGGTTTTTCCAATCAACATTTGGTTTTTGAGTTTTTGGATCTACCACATATTTCATAAGGAATTAAATTATCAAATGTCTTTAAATAATCTTTGAATTCATTAAAAAAAAAAATAATTCAACCCTTCAGACCCAACATCTTCTTTCAGAAGTTTACTATCATTCAAATGATAACCTATTGAAACAATCTGACTTTTTACTAAAGATTTTGAACTCATCATCCACTACTTTTCTCTTCTTTTCTCAAATCAGCCAACTGTGCATTTGATAAAAAGACTTCTTTATTTAACATTTCTGGCTTTACAAGCTTGTCATTTTCCTCAATACACAAAAACTTTCCATCAGAATATTTAACATGAACAATCTGATTATCTAACAATGCTTCATAAATACTCCCATCAAGTAAAGCTTTGATATCCTTTGACATTGGAACTTTATCAATGTTCGAGAATACAACTTTATATTCATAAAGACAATCAGGACAAATTAAATTAATAGAATGGTCGTTAACAACTTCACAACTACTAAAACCAATTATGCAATCACATTCAGTACAATAAATCTTATCGTCTGTGATTGTAATCATTGTATCATCAGTATCTTCATCTACGTAATCAACGCTACCATCATCATTAACATAACGTGCTAATTTTTCACCATCATGATAAACGGAAAAGCCTTTGTTTTCAAACAGTTTATCAAACATATCGTCTTTATTCATTTAAACCTTAAACCTTACTTTCATATTTCTTTTTAAACAAACCACAATGACAAACACCATTTTGTTGAATCTCATTGTAGCATTTTTTGCTAATGCAAGCCATCTCTCGATCATCAGGACAACATGGACATCTAAATCCAACATCCAAAATGGTCTTTGCGTTCACTATCTTATCAACTTTATCAGAAATGTCAACATTTTTTAACACTGACAAACGAATTAAAGCATCTTTAAGCTTCTGTTTTTCCATTGTTATCATCACCACTTTTAAAAACAACTTTTGAAATATCATTATTCTTGCTAACAAGAATTTGTCTTGGGATTAATCCATATGCATTTGGATTATGTGTAATGACGTAAATGCTTGGAATTACTTCAGACCTTTCTTCTAACATTGTAACAACATGATTAATACCGGCAACATCAAGACTTTCAAAAATTTCATCAAGAATCAATATGTTTGTATCAAACATTGCTGTTGAACGTACTAGATCATAAATAGCAAACTGAATGCACAAATCCAACCTTTTACGTTCACCTTTTGACAACATTGATACTGATTTTACTAAACCGTTAGTATTTTCAATGATAATATCAATTTTATTTGACTCGACTGTAGGTACGGTCAACTTAATTGAACAACCTGAATACAACCTTGCTGAATAATATTGCAATACTTTATTTAAGTAGGCAATGTCTTTTCTCAAAAGATATGGTCTTAAGTTTCCTTTTGGACCTAAACTATCATAAAAGAATTGATATGCGCCACGTTCATCTTCAAGTTCAATTAAAGCTTTATTGTTATTTTGAATACTCTCTTTAATTGTTGTTATCTGTTGTTTGTATAAATTAATTTGATTGACGAAATTTTCCAAACGAACACTATGTGATGCAATATTGTCTTTTAAAACTTTAATGTTTTGATTTAATGCTATCACTCGATCTTTTACTGATTTATCTTTAAATGATAATTCTTGAATCTTCAATGAAATATTTGTGATTGCATTTCGCAACTCAATCAACTCTTCAGGTTCACCAATTGAAATTGTTGATATTTTACTGACAACATCTTTCTCTTTTGCTACAGCCTCTAATAAAGACTTTTTTGTTACCGTTAAATTACGCAACAACTCCATCTTTTTTTCTTCTGACAAAACAACCTTTTGCCCGCAAGTTGGACACACGTTATCTTTTGTTAAAAGATCGCCATATTGCTTGATATTGTTCTGTGCATTCTGGATGGTAAATTTCAGCTTTGATCCTTCAGAATACAAATTATCCAATTCTTTAACAGCTTTATTATGTTGTTCAGTTGCTTCAGATGCTAAAACATTCTTTTCATTCAACTCTTTAGACAAATTATCAATCTCATCTTTGCTATCACCTAAAGCAATTAATTGATTTAACTCTGACTCTAAAACTACTACTTCGTTATCAGAAAAGGTTTTTTCTTTTTCTGACATATAATCTTTTGACAATCTATCAACAAAATCAGAAATAGCTGTCAATTGACCTTCACTATTTGCATTTGAAGCTTTTAAGTTTTCAATTTGTGAAATATACTGATTTAATGACGTTTTTGATTCTTCACGAAAATCTGACCAAACCTTATAATCACGTACTGATTCAAGTAAAGCAATGCGATCTTTAGGTGTTAATTCAGAAAACCTGTTTGAAATATCACCTGCCATAATAATTGTTGATTTCAATAAAGCAGGACTAATCTTAATAATCTGATTAACTCTATCCTGTGTATCTTTTATACGGTGTGCTGACAATGATTGACCATCAACATCCAAAAACAAATTATTTTTATATTGTGAATGTTTTCTTGTACGCATTACTTTTACAATGTGATCATCACTATTAATTGTAACCTCAACAAAACAATCTTTTTTTGTTTTCAAGTTTACAACATCATCTTCACTGTCAACACCATTTACTGTATTGCCAGTTAAGCACCAAATAATGCTATCACAAAATAGAGTTGATTTTCCACTACCGTTTGAATCAGACGCACTATCATCTTTATTTGCGCCTTTAACAACCCATAAACCTTCTTTGATTTGAAAGTCAAACTTTTTAAAGGAACGGAAATTCTCGCCCTTAACTGATACGATCTGCAACATTTAGAAATTCTTTAGATAAAAATGTTTGTTAATTTAAAGTACTATGAAAATCATCAAATTCT
The DNA here is from genome assembly GCA_937891325.1 of uncultured Candidatus Melainabacteria bacterium. GTDB lineage: Bacteria > Cyanobacteriota > Vampirovibrionia > Gastranaerophilales > Gastranaerophilaceae > UBA6984. The sequence goes on from CALAFU010000258.1 coordinate 4,030, forward strand.
TTTTGATTGGAATTAAACTTTTTGAAATCTTCTTCAGTAAAATCTTCATCAAGTTTACCAAACTTTTCAAAAAACATTTTATAGATTTCAAATTCCCAATCATCCATTGAAGACTCATGTGCCTTAACATCATCTAAAGAATCATAATATAAAGCACGATTATAGAATGCATAAAGATCAGCGGCATCTTCTAATCCTAAATACGTTGCCAATTTTTCCACATATGGATAAATGCCTAAATCATTTTCATAAAGATCGGAATCTTCATAAAGATTTTTTGCTAAAGTCTTTGTATATTCTGTCATCGTGCTTTCCTAAAAACTACAAATAAAGAACCTTAAAGTTTTAGTTTTTAATGTCAACTTTGTCGATCAATGTGAAACGTTGAACACCGCCGATCGCTTTAGATTCAAAATCACACATACGACGGACATAACATTCACTTGTTTCAAGTTTTCTATACACTACACACAATTCTTTTGAATCATGATCCGTCGCAACTTCAACAACACCATAAACGCCGCCTTTAAAATGGCGATAAACTTCACCTTTAGTAACCATTAAAACCATCCATTTAGTTTAGCTTCTTTAACCCAATTTATTGAATCGTCAATTGAACGCCAAATGACATATTCAAAACCCAACTTTGTTACAGAATCTTCAAACTGTTTCTGATATTCACTTTGTTTACCTTTATCAGTCTTCATTTCCACAAAAACTGTACGTGAATTAGGTAATAACAAAATCAAATCAGAAACACCGTGCAACGTACCTTCTGCAACCTGAATACGCGCTTCTATTTTACTTCTTTTACCACCATTAGGAACAGCGAAAACCAAACCACCACATTGACGAAGTTCCAACCTTAAATAATTAACAACTTGTCTTTGTATCTTTGATTCTTCATGCTTCATTCTTTTGGTTCCTGACCGTAAAAGAAACCATCAACCTTTTCAGCAATCTCACTAACAATTTCGTCAACTTCTTTATCGTCTTCTGAAACTTTTGTTCTTTCTTGCTGACTTTTTACTTCTTCACACATTTCTTCACCAACAAAACTACTATAAAACAAAAAGAACTTTAAGTCAAGCGTGTAATAACAGGTGAATATGGTAACGCCATCATTGTTTTCATTTCAAGCTTGTTTAAAAGCGTTAAAGCACCGCCTGTATCAGCTACTGCTGATTCTTCCAACAACTTTTTCAATTCTTCTTTTTTGTTTTCACCATATGGACATTTGCGAAAATCCATCAAATTAAGATTTTTAGTCAAAACGTCAATACAATCTTTTGTAAACTTCTGAATGCTACGTTTTGATCTTGAATCTTCCCATGTTTCAGCTAAACTAATCAACTTATCATAAACATTGTTGCTATCAGGATCTATACCTAACTCATGTGCTTTATTAACAAATTTAATAATTGATGCTTCACCGAAACCTTTAACAACATTAGGAATTTCATCAGATGGGTCACCCATTAACGCTTTATATAAAATAAACCATTCAGGATAAACCTTACATTTTTCCAAAAAGTTTAATGACGTAATTACATCACCATGCATTGCACGTAAAATTTTAATCCCAGGAATCAAGTTCACCAATTGCAAATAATCTTTATCATCAGACATTGCTGTACATAACCAACCTTGTTCAGTTAAATGTTTACATGTATGATAAACCAAATCATCACCTTCGACATTTTCCTGAATAATTGTTCTAATCTTTAATTTAGGCAACAAGTATCGCAATGTCTTAAAAGTAAACTCCTGTGTACTTTTTTGCGACCAACCCCATTTATCTGTTGCTACATATGACGCATATTCAGGGCTATCAGGATTACTTCTTCTGGATGACTTATATGATGGAAACAATTGTTTACGATATGCTGGATAGCTATCCATACAACAAATAACTTTACTATAATAATCACTATCAAGCGCATTATTTAATGCTTTTAACACACCAAACACACCACCAACTTTTACCTTGTCTTTATTTCTCAACTCGCTCATTTGTGGAACTGATAAATAACGATGCACTTGATATGATAAATCTACAATTAAAGCTCTTTTATTTTCATTTGACATATCGACAATTTTCCCTAAACAAATCGCATACTACTTCATATTTAAATTCAGTATAACCAAAAGCATCCTGTGCCAACTCTAACATGAAAGTTTCACCAAACTTTTTCTTGTAAATTTTATATGCATCATACGGAATGTGAATTAAAATCTCTTCTTCATAAATTTTAAATCTCTTTTCTGATGGAAGGTGCGAAAATTTACATGGATCAATTAAAACATTTTTTCTGTAGAAATTTCTATTCAACACCAACTCTTCAAAACAACTAATGTACATTTTATTTATAAAATAATTTTTTATTTTTTTAAACATCAATGTCTAACCTTTCCTAAAATAGTTAACCCAACCTGACGATATTTTTTCTTCTTTTCTTCACTGCAATCTTGGCTGTCAATAAACTCTTTTAAAACATCTTCTTCAGATTCCAAAATAATATCTTCTGAATCACGCTTCCTTGATGAAATTTTTATACGTTCAACATCGAATTCAACTTCAACGCCTAAAAATTTATTTTTAATATCTTCTAATGTAACATCTTCTTCGCATAAAGAGTAATCACTTGCTAAAGATAGTTTAACATAATTATTTGGTTTCAATTCTTTAACAATTTCACCAATTGGCATCATATCGTCAATCTTAACCCAATCAGGAACATCTAAAGCAATTCTTTTAACTTTATCCGTTTCGGTATCATAAACAATAACGCCTCTAGTTAACGCTGAACGTGGTTCATTAAACGAAAATACTTGAGGTGAACCAGGAAACACAAAATTCTTTCCTAACTTTTGAGGCAAATGATAGTGATGACCTATCACCTTTTTAAATTTGCTAAACACATTTGTATCGTTTCCCGATTGATCAACAATAGTATCACTATACTTTGCACCTAAAAAATCAAGATGCGCTATAACAACCTTCTTTTCTTTATTTTCAACTTTTGATACAAAAGATGATACACGTGAATTTTCCATCACATACGGAATATAAACAATATTGTTTTCAGCATCTTCTTCCATTTGTTCATGCAAAACAATGTTTGGATAATACTTGAACGGGCGCAATGAATTTGATGACATATTATTATCAGATAATTGATCATGGTTTCCAACAATAATATTAAACTTTTTGCCAATTTCTTGACATGCTAGATCAATTTCATGAATCCCTTCTACAACTGCATCTAATACGATTGTATCTACAGTTGACCACGTATGAAATACGTCACCGCCGCAACAAACAACATCAGGCTTTTCTTTTCTAATTACTTTTGCTATTTCTTTACACGTGTTAATCTGTTCCTGCAAGCGAACTGTATATCCAAATTCTACAGGATGGCTGAATTGATGATAATGATGAAAATGTAAATCACCAAATGTCAAAATTTTCATATAAAACTCACACTATTATTGATTATTGTAAATTAATTCGATTTCATCTTTTGTATAACCACGATGTAACAACTCATCGTATGATACCTTTTCAGACGTACCATCCTCATATGTCACATCCATTAAACCATATAAAGGTTCATAACGAACGCCTGGTTCATGTGCGAATTGATATTTACGAATATTGTCTTTTGCCCATGCTGAACAATATACATAACGTACGCCACCTGTTTTAGGTGCAAGATGAAAACGTGAAGACAAACGACCTGTTTTTGTTGCACCAACTAATTTAAATACAGCAATAAATTTATCTAGCGGACGATCATTCTTTTCATCATATGAAACTTTATAGTACATATTATTTAACTGATTAAAACCAGATGTCTTAATCAAGTTTTCACAGAATGTACATGCTTCTTTAAACTTTTCGACATTATTTACTGTAATCAATTCACCATTATTGTCACAATAAACCTTCTCACCTTCTTTAGCTGTTTCAAACTCTTTAATTGAATTCTTTAACTGTTTCTGAATCTCTTTCAATGTGTCTGCATCTGCTGACGGATATCCAGAATCTGTAGATGTTAAAGACTTTAACCCAAAATATTCTTTTCTAAATAAAACAGCTGCATTATGAGATTGAGCACCTGATGTATTTGTATTAAATACAAATACACTTGCTTCTTTTTCAGGTAATTCTTTTCGCCTATCTTCAACAAAACGTTTAACAGTAGGCAAATCAACTAATTGTTTTCTCAAATTAATTAAGCCATTATTAACCCACTTATATAATTTTGTTTCTGTTTCAGGATGCACTGAAAAACCATGCACTTCACCTAAAGAAAACATAACAATCGCAATGTTCTGTTCTTTTTCAACAAGCAACATAGGTTTGCCTTCCATTTTCTTTTGGAAATACTCATCTAGCAAATCTGTTGTAATAGCATCTGCTGCTGAATATGGACCTAACAACTTTAAAGGTACACGATCGAAACGCATATTCGAACCTTTACCTAAACGAGGTGAAGAATGAAATGCTGATTTCCATTTGTTTTCAACACCTAAAAGATCCACTGACAACACTTCAAGATTAAGCTTTTGCCCTAAATTTTGCCCCATAACAGCAACTGCTTGACCAAAAGTATCTGCTTTAACTCGAAGATTGCGCAAACCAATACACATATTTGCACACCAACCAATGTCAAACTTTACATTGTGGCCAACTACAGGAATTTTAGACAACACACGGTCTAATAAATAATAAAAATCATGTAACTTTTTTGGATACTCTTTATCATTAATCAAGAATGTTAAACGTTTAACAGCCTCTTCAATTAACACTTTATATTCTGCGTGTGCTTTTTGCTTTTCTACAATTGCTTTTTTTACAGTTCTTTTAAAAACTTTTATCAAATCCGGCAACGAATCCATAATGAAGTATTCATCATCATTTAATACCTCTTTATATGGCAAACCTTCAATCCTCGGATAAACGTCCTTATAAAAATGTTCCAACTTTTTAGCAAGCTCAATATACTCTTCGTTTGTGATATTATTTTCATCAACAAAAATATGAGCAAACAACCACTTTAGCAATGTCTTTTTACGAGGATGCATAATCTTTTCAGGATGATACATCGCACATGAAAAAGCATGTTTTGTAATACGATCCGAAACAGATATAGCTACAAGTTTTGCCCACGGTTCAGACCATTCTGAACTATTGGTTTCATAGTCAAACCCAATACAATCAATCTTTTTATTGTCATACAACACTTCAAGTTTACGTAGATATCCAGAAAATGTATCAATATCTACATAACTAGCATTATCAATAGATGTAACTTCATATTGTGTTGAATAAATCTGATCAATAGCTGAAATAAAACGATTTCGTTCAGTCAACCCCAATGAATACTCTAATGGGCTAACAGTTTCAATTGTTAAAACTTTTGTTCCAACAAAATCTATTTCTTTAGCTTTATCTAAACAGCTTTCAGGTTCATAAAACCCAAACTCATGCAACACTCTTGCTGATTCTTTTCCTAAAATAATCAATGACTTAAAATCATTACGCATCAATAAAGCTATCAACCTGTTTTTAAAATCTGCTTTATCACGCTCATTAAGGACGATTTGGCCTTTTGATTTTGGCTTTTCGCCAGGCAAACGATAAACTTCCAGATTGCCTTCAGAATCAAAAACTGCTGTATTCTTAATATACATTGCGCAAACAGAATTGTTTGTAAAACCACGCCCATAAATATCTTTTAAAATACCACGAGCTGCTTTTGATACAAACGATTTTCCCTTTTTTGCATCATCAAAATCAAATTTATCAAAAATAACAAGAACACTTGGATCTTTTGAAATCAGATCAGGCAAAACTAGATTAGACATTTATCACCATTTAAATTGATGTTTTATTTCCATACAAAACTTTTGTACACTTTATCAATTGTTTTGAAATTGTTTGTTCGTCAATAAAATGATTCTTTACGGACTTTTTAGATGCCCGTTTTACACCTACTGATTCAGACATCTCAATAGGTGTAACACCACTTTCGATGTTTGTCACGCATTTTCGATCCATGTCTGCTTTTGCCAAATCATCATACAAGCCAACAATTGTTGTTGAACCATTTGATACTAATGCAAATTTTAAACCATAATCGGAATGATCGACAAGCATCATTTCAGCTGATGACGAAACAACATGCCCTAAATCATTTTTATTAATTGAATTCTTTACAACACTTTTAGTCAATTTTAAACACCTGTACTTCCAAAACCACCAGTGCCACGATCAGTCTTAAATTTATCAAACTCTTCATCAGAAACTTCAACAAACTTAAATTTGTCAACGTTGTTAATAACACCTTGCGCAATACGCATTCCAGCACCAACAACAAAATCAGTGTCACTTGAATTGTAGATACAAACCTTCACTTCGCCCAAATAATCACTATCGATAACCGCAACACAATTCATCAAGTTAATACCTAACTTTGCAGCCAAACCTGAACGCGGATAAATAAACCACGCCGTATCAGGTGAATACATCCTCACACCTGTAGAAAGCAATTCTCTTTTACCACCCTTAATTGTTGCTTCAACTGATGAATTTAAATCAAAACCAATTGCACCAGATGTAGCATATTTTAGTTTTTCACCTTTAAAATGTGGTAAATAATTTACATAAACTATGTACTCTTTAGACATTTAGCATTATCCTTTCGAAATCTTCAAAAAGATTATCAAATCTTCCATATAAAGTCAAGACTTAAATTAAATCAATGTCTGACGAATAGTTACGTATATTCTTTTCATCATAAAAATTAATCAATTGTCTTGTTTCACGCTTAAGCAAATACTCTTTAAACTGTTTTCGATTTGCTTGCGAAGTAGGGAACCTTTTTGCCCTTTTAGCTGTTGTTACGAAACCTACTGAATTTACAACAATAACACCATAATAATTGTATTTTGAACTTTCTAAATAATCTAAAACTTGCTGTAGCATATATTCAGGCACACCGAAGAAGAAATAATCAGGTACCATACCTTCTAGCTTTAGATATTTTTCATGCTTTTCTTTATCAAAATCAGCCAAAAAATCGTTATAGCTAATTTTAGTTTCAACTTCTATAATAGGATTAGCTTCTAAATTAGATATTACAATATCACAATAATGTACTTCTGTTGCTGCTAAATCATAGTGCTTTTCAAAAACATATTTCTTCATTATAGCGACTTTCAACTCATCAGCCGAAATTCGCCAAAACATAGGTTCTTTAGGGAAAAGCTCTAATTGATATGCCATTATCAACAACCAAACTTGTCTTTAAAATCAGCAACTTTCATCAAGTCACAATTTTTTGTATAATCCCAAACCTTTTCACCAAAATCAGTCACCCAAATGAAATGTTTGTAAGGCGCATTTTTCATCACCTTTCCTAATTGCTCCCTAAACTGTACAGTATTAATAGGTTTTGCACTTGCTGATACATAATTGAGAGTACCTTTATATACGTTATCTACAAAACGTGTTTTATACACATCAAAACCTAAAAGATAAATATCTTCAAACTCAACACACGAGGCCGCTAAAAAAGCTGCTGTAGCCCCTGACGACCAACCTTTATTTAACGTAATACGGTTGCCTTCTTGATCTACAAGAAAAACACCCAATTTGCTTTCACTTTTATCTTTATGAATATGACACCCTTCATAATTGGCATCTAAAATTTCTTTAGTCATTGCATCATCTAATGACACTAAAACATCAGGATAAAAATCTCGGTACAAAGCATTACATCCATAAATAATGCCTTGTTCTCTTAAGAAATTAAGATTTACAGGCTTTCTTGATTCACCGTTTCCGATAATAAAAGCCGTTTTCTTTCCATAAAAACCCATTAGACTTAACCATTAAAAAAGTACCCGATGTTTAGAACAACATCGGGTACCTCTCGAATATTTACAAACTATCAGACTTCTAGTTTCTTGCTGACTTTAAAACGAACACGTTTATGTTCAGGAACCATAATCTTTTCACCAGTGCGTGGATTACGGGACTGACGTGCTTTAACAGTCTGCACTTCAAATTTACCAAAACCTAGAAAATTGACTTCTTCGCCAGCTTTCAAAGTTTCAATCAACGTGCTCAACATAGCTTCGACAACTTCTGCACCTTTCGCTTTAGTCAATTCAGTCTTTTCCGCAATTTTTGTAGCAAATTCAGATTTAATCATAGATATAGTCTCCGATATAGTTTAACTTAAGACAATTTCTTCAATCGCCCTATAATCAGCATATTTACATAAAATAATTTAAAAGTCAACAACTTTTTTGCAAAAATGAATAAAAATTAGCACTTAAACAAAAAAAGGCTACAAAAAGTAGCCTTTTCGTGTTGTTTTTAACTTTTAAGTTTAAAGTTTATGCAAACAAATCATCTAACGCTGAATTTGAATCTTCTTCATCAGATTCATCTGATTTGTCTTCATTTTCAACTTTATTGTTTTCATCTTCAGCTGATGTTTCTTCTGGTTTATCAGACTCTTCAGCATTTTCTGAATCAGATGATGTTTCTGATTCAGTATCACCCTCAACAGGGACTTCATCAGCAACATGTTCATCATCAAAAGAATCAAACCAACTATAAAATGATTTTCTAGCTTCGGCAATGTCTGGCTCATTTAAAGCGGCAATCGCTTTTGATAAAATCTCATCTTTCTCACATTTCTCTAGAATACGATCAAAAGCGCCAATACCTTTATTCTTTACAGCTTTTTCTTCAGACTCTTCATCTTCAGAAACGCTATCTTCTTCAGAATCATCAACATTTGTAACATCTAAAGTCGCATCTAAATTTGTCGCTGGTTCATCTGAATGTTCTTCAGCATTGTTTACATTAACAACAGCTGATGCTTCATCTTCATTAGCAACAGACGAATTCTCTACATTATTTTCACCATCTTCCTTCATAGAAACAGATTCTTTAATCTTTTCTTTTTCAGGATTTGGCACTAACTCTTTATGAATTTCTCTTTCCGGATTAAATCCATTAAGATAATTTAACTTCTTGATGTCATCTTTTGATAAAACACGTGAAAGAAAATCAGAAATACCGTCATGAACATCCACTTCTTCATCTTTCATAACAGCTTTCTTTTCTTCTTCATCTTTATATAAAGGATCTTTCTTTAAAGCTTCTGTTAACTTAAATTTGATCCATTCACCTGCAACATCTTTTTTAACTTCAGACATATTACCACCTAAATAGAAATTAAAAACAACTGAATTAAGAACAAACCGTTAATTGTCTAAATGTTGCAATAAATTAAAAGTGCTTTCCCACAATCCTTTATACGGATGAATGACATCTTTTAACCATGGTTTTCTACTACCAACAAAATGTATTACTACAGGATTCTTGCACTCTTCATAATAAGTTTCTTGCGAACAACTAACAGGTACAAATTGTTTATTGAAAAAAGGATGATATAAATTATATCTAAAAGGTAAATATTTTGGTCTGAATACAAAATTCAACATATCTTGATCACCTGATATTGTTTTATTTCCAAACCGTTGATAAAAATATTCTATCTTTTCATAAAATTCATCTAGATCATTTCTTGCAAAATCTAGATTCATCAAAAGAACACCGGCGTTGATATACCTATTAATATCCCAAAACTGCATTTTCTTTTCAGCTGCAGCATCCTCTACACCTTTAACGTATTCAAAACTTCCAATGCTCTCATTGAATATATTACTGATGTCACTAACAACTAAAGTATCAGAATCAATATAAACAGCTTTCTTTACCTCTTCTATCAATTCTGATGCAAAATGTCTAAAGTATGTTGCGACACTTAAGTGGTTAAATATTTTTCGTGACTCAAGAAAATGATATTTTGTTTTCGGAACATTAACTATATGTATCTTACAATCATGAACTTTTCTTAACTCATTAAAATCTTTTTCTGTAATTGTATCTGAATTTGTTAATAAATAAAAACTGACTGATTCTTTTGTGTTGTTCAATAATGACAACATGGATGTTTTCGTATAGTTTAGAAAATTATCATCAAGTGAATACAATACGTTCAACGTTTCAATTTCCATTTTAAAAAGTTTTCGATACCATCATTAAAAGACACTTTTGGCGAATAACCTAATAATTCTTTTGCTTTATCACAATTACTAACTGTCTTTTCTACGTCACCTGGCTGCATTGCGACATTCACAATATCCGGAATTTCACCCAACTTGCAAGCAATAACTCGAATCATTTCAGTAATGCTAACAGGGTTTCCACCACCTAAATTAAATATATCATATACATTTTGATTATATACAGTATAATTTATTGCTGATAAAATACCACTTACAATATCGTCTATATATGTATAATCACGTACATTATGACCATCACCAAACACACTAATAACTTCTTTATTTAGAATCTTATCAGTGAATTTATGTATAGCTAAATCTGGCCTTTGATCTGGTCCATAAACGGTAAAAAATCGAAGACATGATACATTCATATTAAATAATTTATGATATGTAAAAAGCATTTCTTCACCAGCAAGTTTTGTTGCTGCATACGGTGAAATTGGTTTTAAATCAGCAATATCCTCTTTAAATTCCAACTCTTTACAATTTCCATAAACAGACGATGATGACGCGAACACGATGTTTTTGCAACCGTGTTTTAACATCACATTCAATAAATGATTAGTCCCCAAAACATTGTTTCTATAATATTCTTCAGGATCATTAATGCTAGGCCTTACACCTGCATGTGCTGCTAGATGAACAACAACATCAAAACTATACTTATCAAATAATGAATTCAAGCGTTCGTCAAAAACATCACAACGTTCAAATATACCATTTTTACTTAAGAAATTCTCTACTCTAGTTTCTTTAACTTCTTTAGAATACAAACTTCCAACAAAACTATCTATGCCTACAACTTTATGTTTATTGATACACAAACGATTAAATAAATGTGACCCAATAAAACCTGCTGCGCCTGTTACTAGAATGTTCATTATGCCAAACCTTTAGCAAACCACGAATGCGTCGATCTTGAAGACATTTTAAAACTATTCACAGTTTTTGTTGTAACAATACCCGCAACATCTGCTAAATATGCGGTGCTTGTAATTGCTGATGTGTTTGTAAATACTGATTCATCTGATAATAAAGGTGTAACAACTAACGTATAATTTGTATTTTTAAAAGCCTTTTTCATTGTTACAGTAACTAAACCAAATACACCATTACCATTAACAAAACCACCTTGTTCAAGAATACCGTTGTTCCACAAAACATACCAATTACCAACACCGTCTGACCATGACTCGGTAACAGCTGGAACTTGTGAAGCATACATTAACTTCTCTTCACCTGTTGCTGTCTTTACATATGTAATCTTTGTTTTTGTGTCGTATACTAAACTACCCTCTTGATATAAAGATAGTTTAGGATCAGTTAACTTATGACAGAAACGATATTCAGAATTTGGTAAACGTTCAATCTGATAAAGTGTTGCTTCCAATTTCGTCTGTAACTTATCAGACATAACATTCATTAAATCTAAATCAGCTTTATTATTTAAAGCCTGTAAAACTTTACCATTAAATGTTTCGTTTGCCATTGTTTTACCTGTTAAACTAATTTTATTTCTTTCATCACATCTTCAACGGATTCTAAAGATAATTCTTTATCTCTTTCTTTATACATATAATCACGCAAGCGATCAATTAAACCTGCATCACGCAATTTCTTAAAAACAATATTTTCAGTTGAAAATTCACCACCATTTTTCAAACCTGATTTGCGCATATCAAAAAGATGCTTATAAACCTTTAAAGCGCTTTTCATGTTTCCTGATTCATTAATCAAACTCGATATATCAACATGATACTTATCAAATTTATTTTGAACAACAGTCGTATTTATTTGCACCTTTTCTTTCGAAGGTATTTGCACCCATTTATTATTTAATACTGAATATATACCATTATAAACACCAGGTGTTCTTGAATCTTCAATGTACAATTCAATAGGATGCCCTTTGATTTTGATATCGTGTTGCTGGAAAAAGATTTTACGTTTTGCATCAAAATAACTTTTAATAAAGAAATCGTTTGTTTTGGCGGTTTCAATCTTTTCAATATCTGCAACAATATGAATATCTACATCAGACAATTCTGTATAATTATAGGAAGCATTTGAACCAACAAGTTCAATATCTAAAATTGGTAACTTGAACTCATCATCTTCAATCTCTTTTACAAACTCTTTAACGATATTTAAAATTGATTCACGTACTTCTGGAATCATCCTCATATCTTCAAACAAATCAACATTAAGCTCATCACGAAAATATGGATTTGTCTGTTCATCTTCTTTAAAGATATTCTTTAATTTTACTAAACTTTCAGTATTAAATGTTTTAACACCTGAAGAGTTTTTAACCTCTGCACTTCCATCTGATAGAAAACACTGAATAACACCCAACTCACCATTTGGGCATAATACGAAATCATTAACATCAATTAAAGTTTCTTTTTCTTCTACCATTGTAATGCTCACAAATATTTAAAAATTAAACCGTCTCGAATAATCTCCGCGATCTCTTCTTTTTTAAAGAACTCACCAGAAACATACCTGTCATAAAAACTTCTACCAACACTATTTAAGGAAATCTCAACACAATTATCTAAAACATCATCTGTAATTTCATTCCCACATTTATCAACAAGCGAACAACACAATGTATCTTCATCTTCTACAATAGAATAATTTTCCCACGAATCTGGAGAATATTTTAACAATTCCCACAGTACTACAAATTTATTCATGAATATTAAATATTCTATAAAATCTTTTTCACTCGACATGAGGCACACTATTTGACTTGCATTAGTTAAGCAAGTAGAACATCAATGAAGAACGCCTTAAAACACAATTATTGCTCTTTTAGCCGTTTGCAAGCATTTACAGCTGACTTTAAAACCTTAACATCTGGATTCATATTTGCTGCAAACACTAACATTTTGATTGCTGATTCATAATCAACTTTTCTTAACAAATCGTTTGCTAATTTAGTACCCGAAGTATATACATCTTCAATCTTCTGATTGTCATGAATACCTAATAAACTTCTTAACTTTCCTTGTTTAACTTCAAGTAAAAACTGTTGCTTTGCGCTTTCGTATAAATCAATCATATTAACCCTCAACTTTTGGATTTGTTCTACTCTTAATTGTTTGCTCATCTATTGCTTCAGGGAACGGCGTTTCAATCGGCACTGTTTCTTTTATCTCATATTTCAATGAATTTTCTTTAGCAGCTCTTGCGGCATCTGCTAACGCTTTCTGCTTTTCATCAAATTTACTTATTTGTAAAGACGCTGCATCAAGTTGTGGCAACGCTGCTGTGCGAATATTATCCATAATCATTTCAAGCGGTGGTGTACCTGTCAAAACAGCTTTCACCGTCGAAATTGTTGTCATTGCTTGATCTACTGAATCACCTAATTCTTTCAATGTATCAACAGTATCAGCCAAACTTTCAAATGAATTTATTGTATTTTTGATTTGTTCAATCTGATCCAAAATTTCATCAGGAATTGCTGGTATTAAAGCTTTAGCATTAAAATCGGCAAACAAGCCAGCGCCAGAACCTTTAGCTAAATCATTTTCTTTGATTGGTGACTCAACATCCATTTTCTTTTTATCAATATCCTCAAGAGAACCGTTTTTCTTTAAAGCTTTCGCTTTTTCACGTGCTGCTTTAATTGCATCAAGGTTTGCATCAATAACCTCTCTAACTTCTTTTAACTGCTTCTTGATATTTTTAGGATCTAATGTTTCTTTAATGTCACGAATCTTTTTAATCAACTCATAGTTTTGCATATAAAACTGAACAATAACAGCCGCTAACCCTGTAATGATATTCAAAATATCCTGTAAAGGCGATGCAACAACACCAACAATAGGCATACTTGCAATGCTATCAATTGTTGATTTTACAGTACCTATTGTTGTCTTCACTGTATCTACTGTTGACTGTGCCGACTCTAAAACACCTACAAAAGGCTGCAATGATCCCATTACTTGTTGAACTGGCATTAAAGATGCTACTAAAGGCTTTACTTCTTCTAAAGCACCTAAAACTTCCTGCAAACGTTCATCCATTGTAGGTGTACCAATTTTATGATACTTCAATCTTTCTTTTGCTGGAAGGTCTTGCCACTGCTTTTTAGTTATCTGTTTAACTTCAACCCTATCAACTACAGGATAAGGTTCTACGGCGTCAAACAAATTATACCTAACTGAATCCTGTAAACTTCCTTTACTGTCAACTGTAGTTGTTCGATAGGATTTAGTTTCGCTGAAAAATTTAAAAGTTGTTCTAAATCTTTTTATTGAATCGCACCCATCTTCATCATAATTACTTTTCGTATCTACAATTGTAGGTGCTGAATTGTTTCCTCTATACTCATATTTTAATACAGTATTTGCAATATCATCATCACATGACGATATAGTAAAAACAGGTGTTCCAGTTGCTAATTTTGTAAATCCAATAAAATACCTATTTGGTACAAACCAATTTTTATCATATTGTTTATTGTTTACAACACCTAAATTATGTTTATGTTTTTTATCTTTTGACACAACCTCTAAACTGTATGAATTTCCATCAACA
>CALAFU010000259.1 GCA_937891325.1 uncultured Candidatus Melainabacteria bacterium
TAAAATTAATAATGCTGTTAATAAGTATTTTTTCATAATTAGATATTATTTAATTGTCCGATTAATTTACTGTGTTTTTCTGCAAATTCTTTACCTCTTGCTTCAATTGCAAGTTTTAAAATTTCTGGTAAATCAATAGCTTCTAAAGTTTTAAAGTTGTTTGGCAATCTCAATGACCAATTTGCATCACCTGATGTACCAGGAACATTGTATACTTGTTTTAGCTTAAAGTAATCAGTAAAGAAGATTTGAATATTTTGAGCTTTTGATGCAAAGATTTCAACTAATTTAGTCTTAGCTAACAATTCAGCATCTTGAGTTAGCTTAACAATAATGTCGTCTTTGTTATCTGCATCTTTAAATAAATCTTCTACTAATGCTTTTGCATGTAAGTAACCTTCGTGTGTGTTAATCAAAGAATCAGCCCACATTCTGATAGGCTGGTTATCGTGAGTACCTACCATTGCCCAACATTTTTCTGGGATATTTTTACATCTGTAAGGGTGATCTTCTTTTTCTGGTACTACGAATTGTGTTAAACGCATACCTAGTAAACCATATTGTTTTAATACAGCAGCTACCGGATTTGTTAAAGTACCTAAGTCTTCACATACGATAGCGTTTTTATTTAGACCTTCTTCTTTTGCAGCAGCGATTACGATTTTTTCAATTAATCTTGCATACATTTTAATTTGGTCTTTTGTTAAATCTTTAACTCTTTGTTCTTTATCTGCAGGAACTTCTAAGTTCAAATTGTCTTTTGTAATTACTGCAAATTTTGACAAGAACTCGTGTTCTGGAGATGAATATAATCTACCTGCTCCTTCTTCAATTTTTGGATTTCTACCAGCTTTATAAACCCAAGGATCAATTAAACCAACAATATGGTCAATTCTAACACCACCTTGGTTTTCGCGGAACATTTTTTTGAATAATTCCTTCATTAATTTTCCGCCTTTACCCAATGAACCGTCTTCATTAAACATCATTTCAGGATTCATTACAGGGAAGCCCCATGCTTGACCATTTGCTGAGAAATAATCTGGAGGGCAACCTAGACACCAACCATCTAAGAAGTATTGTTTATAAGCCCAAATGTCTCTATCTGAGAAAGCAACTTGTCTGTCTGCAATCATTTTAATTTTCTTTTTACCAGCGTAAGTTTTTGTTTCTTCTGATTGGTAGCTTAAAACGAATTGGCAGAATTTGTAGAAATCAATTTCTTTTTCGTATTTCTTTTCGATTTCATCAATTCTTGAAGCATAAGCCATTCTTTCTTCAATTGTTTTTGGATCAAACAAGTTTTTGTCTGTTTCAGATTTCCATAATGGCCAATAATCGTTTTCATGTTCTACTGATAATGCTTGGTATAAAGCATCTTTATCTAACCATTTTGCATTGTCGTGTTTGTAAATATCAAATTGTTTTCTACGTTTTTTAAGTTTTTCACTCTTTAAGAAATTTTCATAAGCCTCTGCCAACGCTTCATCATGTTTTTTGTAAGCATAAGAGAATGCAGTTTTGTTAACGTTTTTATTTGGATTTTCATTAACGATATTGTTAAATGTATCTTCAGAAAGAATGTTATCCCATTCTTCTGTTGTTAAATCTTTTAAACTGATAAATAAAGGATTTCCAGAAAAAATTGTACTTGTATAAGGTGAACTGTCACAAGATTTCAATTTTCCATTTGGACCTAATTGAATTGAATTAAATGTACCTGCAATGTAGTCAATTAAACTCTTTGCACCATTTGTATTATATGAACCATAAGCAGTATCTTCTGACTCTAAATCTGGAAAACTGCTACCATGAACAATTAAAGAAAGTTGTTTTTTACCTAAAACTTTCAATGCATCTTTTATAACTTTTTCCGGTTTTTTTTCTAAAAATCCCATAATTTGCTCCTTTTCATAATCCTACAATAATTTTATCATGTTTAATAAAAAAGAGCATTAATTGTAACTATATTTTAAAAGAGATTTAATTGCGGAACATCAGGTTCATTTGTTTGAGCCTTCTTAGTTGCCAAATTTTTAGAATGATTTTTTTGTAATTTATGCATTAATTCGCTTGAACGTTCTAATACAGGTTGAGGCAAACCTGCCATTTTTGCTACTTGAATACCATAGCTCTTGCTTGCTCCACCTTGAACAATTTTTCTCAAGAATACAATTTCGCCGTTATCTTCAGAAATTGTAATTCTATAATTTTTAATTTGAGGGTATGTTTGAGTCATTACGTTCAACTCGTGATAGTGAGTCGCAAAAATACAACGCGCCTTTATTTTTGTTGCAATAAATTCAGCCACTGCCCAAGCAATTGCAACACCGTCATAAGTACTTGTACCACGACCAATTTCATCTAACAAAATCAAACTTTTTTCGGTTGCTGAGTTCAAAATGTAAGCAGTTTCAATCATTTCAACCATAAAAGTTGATTGACCTAAAGTTAAATCATCAGAAGCGCCAACACGCGTGAAAATCTTATCTACAACACCTAATTTTGCGCTTGTTGCAGGAACATAAGAACCAATTTGTGCCATTAACGCAATCAAAGCATTTTGACGCATGAACGTTGATTTACCAGCCATGTTTGGAC
>CALAFU010000260.1 GCA_937891325.1 uncultured Candidatus Melainabacteria bacterium
TTTGCGGCTAAAGAATCTATTGCAAATATTTTCGGCTCTTTTGCTATTCTTTATGACAAAATTTTCGATTTAGGCGATTATGTTGTAATTGATAGCATCGAAGGTACGGTTGTAGACATAACTTTACGCTCTACAAAGATTAGAACTCTCGACAATACTATAATTACATTGCCAAATAACGTGGTTGCAAATGCTGTTGTAACAAACATTTCAGCAATTAAAGAACGCCGTTTAGGTGCAACTATTGGCGTAACTTATGACACAAGCAATGAAAAACTTCAAAGGGCAATTCAAATTTTAAAAGATATTTTAACATCAAATGAAGATGTTACTGAAAATTATAGAGTATTTTTAAAAGAATTAAATGCGAGTTCAATAGACATTGAATTTACAGCATATATAAAGTACGGAGATCTAGACAACTTCCGCAGAGTCAGAGAAGCCGTACTTACAGAAATTATTACACAATACAGAAAAGAAGGAATAGATCTTGCGTTCCCATCGCAATCTATATATGTGACAAATGAAAATTAAAATTATCGCATTAGGAAAAGTAAACGAACCATACTTAAAAGTAGGTATTGACAAATTTTTAAAAAGAATTGCGCCATACTGCACTATTGAAGTTGTCGAAATTAAACCTGTTGAAGTGAAAGACGAAAATCTTGTAAAAAGATGTCTTAATTTAGAGGCTGATAAAATTTTAGCCTACATTAAACCATCTTCATTTGTAATAACAATGGAAATTGGTGGCAAAATGCTATCATCGGAAGATTTTGCAGAACAAATTAACGCAATTGCAAACTCTGGAACAAATGAACTTGTATTTGTAATTGGTTCTTCTCACGGCATTTCAGAAAAGGTTTCAGCACGTGCAGATTACAAACTAAGCCTTTCTAAAATGACCTTCTTACACAACTTTGCAAGATTAATTTTAGTAGAACAAATTTACAGAGCTTTTAAAATTATCAAGGGCGAAACTTACCACAAATAAAACTCTGTTTGTGCTAGAATTTAAGAACAGAGTAATCGGATAATCGCGCAGAAATGTGAGGAAAGTCCGTGCATTCAAGGACAGATCGCCAGAGAAACTCTGGACGGCGTGAGTCGGTGGAAAGTGCCACAGGAATGAATACTGCCGATGGATTTTATATCACAGGCGATGGTGCAACGGTGAGTTAAGAGCTTCACCAGCAATAACGAGAGTTATTGGCTAGGTAAACCCCGATCGAATGCAAGATTAACTTGAAGGTTACAAAGGCTGTCCGCCAACTTCAGACAAATCGCTAGAGTTTGTGAGCAATCACATTCCCAGACAGATGATTATCTAAAACAGAACACGGCTTATAGGTTACTCTGTATTTTATAAGGATTTATTATGAAAGCGACAATCGTTTTACCAACATACAACGAAGCTGAAAACATAGAAGATTTCTTGAACGAAGTCTATAAAGTTATTCCGCAAATTGAAGGATTTGAAATCAAGACTCTAATTGTTGACGACAATTCCCCTGACGGAACTGCAAATATCGTAAAAAGATTGCAAGAAACTAATTCTAATATTTATTTATTAGAAAACAATACTCGAGGGCTTGGTAGAGCATACAGAGCTGGTTTTAAATACGCAATTGAAAACTTAGGCGCTGAAGTTTTAATTGAGATGGATTCAGATTTTTCACATGCACCAGAAAAATTAAAAGAAATTTTACCACCAATTAATGAAGGATATGATTTTGTAATCGGTTCTAGATACATAAAAGGTGGTTCTATTCCGGAAGATTGGGCGCTTATTAGAAAAATGAACAGTAAATATGGAAACATTTTTGCTCGTTTTATAGCAGGTTTAATGCAAGTCAAAGATTGCACCTCTGGATTTAGAGCAATTAGAGCAGATTTTATAAAACAAATTGACCTTGAGCATTTAAACGTCAATGGGTATGCATTTCAAATGAACATTCTATTTGAATGTGTAAAATTAGGTGCTAAAACTTACGAAATTCCTATCAACTTTATCGACAGAGTTAAAGGAAAATCTAAACTTAGCATAAAAGATGTTATTGAATTTATGATTAATTCGTTTGATTTGTTTGTTAGAAGATTTAAGTAAAATAAAGGCGCGGACGTTCCGTCCGCGCCTTAAAACTATTCTTTTTCAAAAACATAAATATCAAACATTTCGCTAGGTTTAATATGTTGTTTATATTTCAAATCTTTTTTAGCAAACTCGATTGTGTCGTTTAAAATTTTTGCTGAAAGAGTGTAATAAATTGCACTTCTAGCATAAACATTTATATCTTTTTTGAACCATTCTTGATTTGTTTTTAGGGTATCTAGAGCTTCATCTGTAACAATTATAAATTTTTGCCCTTTATGCATTTTTGAAAAATATTTAATTTTCAAATTTTCTTGTAATAAAACTAAAGGTTCATCATTAACTAAATAGTCATAAAGATATGTTTTAGCCATTTTACGGTCTAATTTAGCGCTTAAATCTTTTCCAAAAATAAATTTTATATCTTGAGGACGATTACCTAAAAATAAAGCATCATAAGTGTCAATATCAATATGAGTACCTTGTGGCACATAAGATTTAATCAATTTATCAAAACGAGGTATAAAGATATAATCATCTTGTTTAACATCAAGTTTTTCAACCGTTTGTGCTAAATTTTGAGAATAAACAATGTTTCTATTCATAACAGAATATTTGCCAGCATGAAATAAAAAGATTAAATTAAGAATAAACCATAAACCGCATATAGCTATAAGAAATTCATTTTTTGGATTTTTATTATTTTTTAGTTGTAAGGTTAATCCAACAATAGAAGTAATTAAAATTATTGTTGCTGAAATTATTGTATATCGCAAAACAAAAGCCAAAGTATGATTAAGGACTAAAAATACTTGAATAAGCAACAACAAAATTGACGGAAGTACAAACAAATAAACTTTTTCATTTTTAGATTTTAATGCTAAAACTAATCCATAAATACCTATCACGATTGGCAATAATGCATAAAGTATTCCCTCAAAGCTAAACAAATACTTCAAATAGTAGTAATTTCGCATAATATCGTTTGTAGTAAATTGTTCAAAACAATTTGTATAAATTGTCATTAAAAGAGTAAACAAACAAGACAAATCAAAGGCAAAAATATCGCGTACAAATTGCAAAATTGAGGTTTGATAAGTCAGAACGTTATGCAAAATCATTACAATTACAGGTAAGTACAAAACTCCTATTAGAGCATACATTCCGATAAAATTTAAATATTTTTTCTTAGTTTTTATCAAATATATCAAGCCAACCACAAATTGGCAAAATACGTACATAAACGAAAAATTATACGTATATAAAAGTAGTAGAGCAAAAATTGAATAGCAAATTACCCATTTTTTGTTGAAGTCTTTGATTAGCTTTACAAAAAAGTAAGTTGATAAAAGAGCAAACAAAATTGCAATACCATAAAATCTCAATTCAACTGAATAGTGAATATTAAACGCACTAATCGCTAAAAATACTGCGGTTAAAGCGCCAGCAAAATCATTAAATAAATCTTTTACAACATAATAACTTACAGGAATTGTTAAAGTTGTAATTAAAAGCCCCATTAATCGAAGAACATTATCCGCCAAGCCAAAAAGTTTTGCCCAATAATT
>CALAFU010000261.1 GCA_937891325.1 uncultured Candidatus Melainabacteria bacterium
GGTTGTTTCTTTCTTGCCATTTTCAGCTACCTTAAAATTCTTTTCTGGAATTACGTTAGTTCTAGTGATAATGTAGCCCAAGCCTGTTACAAGAAGTTTAACGTCTTTGTTTTTCGCTAATTTAGCTCTTGTAATACCGATTGAAGCTACTGTATATTCGTTCAAGTTATCCTTGTTTGCTGTAAAAATTCTTTCCAAAATGCCAGATTCAGGAAGTTTTCTGTAACTTTCTTCTGAATTAATTTGCGGATAAGTGATTTTTTCTTGACCGATTGAGGCGATTACAATCATTTTTCCGTCATTAACATCAAGGTTCAAACTTGCGGTGTAAGGTTTGTTTGCAGGAACTAATTGAGGTACAACCAAGTCCATTTTTATGTCATTAGCTTCACCGTAAGTTAGTGTTGTGCGTTCGTTTATGATTTGATCAGAAGTTACAAACCAATTGTCACCATTTTTTTCTAGGTAATAAATACTGTTTGAATAACTTTTTAAATAACCTGTAATATCAGTTTCACCAACCGCTTCAACTGATGATGCAGTTGCTTTTTCAACAGCTTCAACAACGGCAGTGTTGCCGATAATGCTTATTTTGGTAATGTTCATAGTGTACTTGATATCTGGATACATCTTCAAGGTTTTTTGAACAAGGTCAAAATAAGTTTCTTTATCAAAACCGTCGGCATTCACATAGTTTTTAGCATACATTTTCTTTAAGGCTTCAAGATTGCCTGTATTTGTGTAAACTAATTGTGATTTAAAGAAGTTTCTAACTTCTTTTTCAAGGTTTTGACTTTGTTTAGCTGTTGCAGATTTACCTGCATAAGCAACATAATTATCACTTGCAAAACAAGCAGGTGTAATTAATAAGGCGATTATTATTGTTAAAATTAATTTTTTCATATAATGATTATACCCTAAACATTTACATTTGACATCATCTCAATAAGGGTACTTATTGTTGTGTCCATACTAACAATATCGGTTGTTCGTTGTTGTAGGAATGCATTGATTTGTGGCATCATTTCAATTGCGATATCCAAACTTGGGTTTGAACCTTGTTGATACATACCTACGTCAATCAAGTCTTTATTTTCACGATAAAGTGCTAAAAGTTTACGCATTTTACCCGCAGCAGCTTTATGTTCAGGCGATGCGATAGCACTCATCAAACGGGAAATACTACCTAAAACGTCAATTGCAGGGTAGTGGTTTGCTTCGGCAACCTTTCTGGATAAGAAAATGTGACCGTCTGTAATACCACGAACTGTATCTACGATAGGGTCGTTGATATCGTCACCTTCCATAAGTACTGTGTAAAAGGCTGTAATAGAACCTTTTGGACTGTTACCAGCTCTTTCAAGAATTTTTTGCAACCATGAGAAAATTGAAGGTGGGTAACCCTTCATTGTTGGAGGTTCGCCCAATGACAAACCAACTTCACGACCTGCCATTGCACAACGTGTAATGGTATCGGTCATCAAGAAAACTTTTTTACCCTTATCTCTAAAATATTCACAAACAGCAGTTGCTGTAAGTAAGCATTTTTGGCGGATTAATGGCGGTTGGTCACCTGTTGCACAAACCAGAACAGATTTTTTCATACCTTCTTCGCCTAAAGCATCTTCAATAAACTCTTTAACCTCACGACCACGTTCACCGATTAGGGCTACAACGTTTACGTCTGCATCAGAATTTCTGGCAATCATACCTAAAAGTGTTGATTTACCTACCCCAGAACCTGCGAATAAACCCATACGTTGTCCGCAACCGAAGGTTAAGCACGAGTCTATGGCTCTAACACCTGTTGAAAACATCTCTGTAATGATTGGACGCTCAAATGGACTTGGCGGTGGACCTTCAATGTTACGCCATTCCGCGTGTTCAAGTGGTAATGGGTGTCCGTCCATTGGGTTTCCCATAGGGTCAATAAGTCTGCCTAATAAGAAATCGCCAACAGGAATATTAATCGGATTACCTGTTGAGGTTACAAGACAACCTTGCCCAATGCCGTTACCGTCAAGTAACAAAAGTAATTGAGCAACTTCACCTTTAAAGGCAGCTACTTCTGCGGGCTTTTTTTCGCCTGTGTTCGTTTCAATATAGCATAAATCACCAATCTTCAACCCTGGAAGTTTTACCTCAACCGTCAAGCCAAGCAACTTTGATACAGTACCTTTATATTGATAAAGGTCTGTTTTTTCAAGAACTTCTTTTGTTTTGGCTTTCAACTCGTCAATTCGAGATTGGTCAATTTCATCGGTAATCATAAGATTATTCTAGCATATTTTTTATATTTACACAATTATTTTGAAGATGCTTTATTTATGCTAAAATTGAAGAATGATTAAGGATATAAAGAGCAGTAAAATATTATCAATAATTGGTTTTTGTGTAATTTTATTATTGGCAATAGTTTTTAGATTTGCATGTATAGATAAAGCTGATGGGCTTTGGTATGATGAACTTACAATGTACAATGAGGCTGTTAAACCAACCTTCTTGCAAGTTCTATTCTTTTCTTTAAAAGATGACGTTCATTTTCCGCTTTATCAAATATTTTTGCATTATTGGGGAAATTTATTTTCTTTTTCTGATTTTGCCCTTCGGAGTTTTTCAGCAGTAATTGGTGTTTTAACTGTTATTGTTGGTTATTTTATTGGTAAAACTTTAAATTCTAAATTTTTAGCTTTTTTATTAATGACATTGTTTGCATTAAATAGTTATTTAATTTATTACTCACAAGAAGTTAAAATGTATGAATTAATGGCTTTTTTTGCAAGTTTAAATCTTTTGTTTTTAATCAGAATTGACAAATTTAACACTTTAAAAGATAGGCTAGGGTGGATTTTATCGACTTTGGGCTTAATATTCTCTTATGTAATTTCTTTTGCTTATGTAGGTATTCAAATTGTAGGGTTTATAATTTACAGACGTAAAAATTTACCAAACAAATTTTGCCCTACCGTAGGGGCTTTGCTATCTATCACAGCACCTTTATTAGGGCTTTTTTATATTTTAAAACACAATATGAAAAACTTTGTTAATGGTATGTATAGTGATTGGTCGAGTTTGTTTGTGGCTTTGCAAAACTTTTTTACTCCAAAACTTGTTGGTATTGGAAATAATCCAATTCATTACGTAGAGCAATTTGTACAACACTTTAGTTTTTCTGATTTTGTTTTTGTCGTTGTGCCAATTGTAATTGCGGGGTATTTTATTTTAAAAGCTATTAAAGAGGATAAATTCGCTCGTCTTGTTTTTATTATTTCAGTTTTATTTTTAATGATTGAAATTTTAGCCTTTATCTTTACTGATTTCAAAATTCTTTCAAGATATTTGATAATTATTTTGCCGAATATGCTTACTGTAATTGCGATTGGAGCTAAAGATTATAAAAACAAATTGTCTTTAGGTTTAATTTCAATATTTTTATTGGTTAATTTTGCCTATCTTGTGTATTCTCCAAGAGCGAGTTACAAATTAGGTCGCGAGGGCTATTTGCCAATTGTTAAAATGATGCAGGAAAATAATATTCAAGATAATGATATTGTTTTTGTTTGGAATAGAAAAGAAGTTTTGTCTAAATATTTAGATAAAAAAGTTATAACAGTATCGGTTTTAAAAGATGTTGCCTATAAGTCAGAATACGTTTTGGCAAATCAAGATAAATTGAATAATTCTGATACAAAAGCTAAAAAAGAAATGCTAAAAGATTATTTTTCATTAAAAATTCCTGCTGAAAATACAGAAATTCTAATGGCATTTTTAATTTCTCAAATGCAACCAGAACAAAAAATTATGTTGGCTACAAATGGTTATTTTGACGATTTTACGGCAGATAATTTTTACAAGCGGGTTGAAAACAAAGAGACTTTTGATGCGTTTACATTTAATAATTTAATGACCGCAAAAGCTACTTTAGATTTAAAATATATATGTAATCATAGTTTGAAATATGTTGGCACATATAAAAAAGGTTTTTATGTGTTGCAAGTTTGGAAAAAATAGAATATGGAAAAAATAAAAGAATACTTAAAAAATAATTATAGAGAAGTGGCAATAGTTGCTGTAATAACTTTTTTTGCTTTGATTTTAAGGCTCATTATGCTACAAAATTACGGTGATTTATGGTTAGATGAACTTTATTCTTGGTATTTTGCTTCGCAAAACAATGTTATTGATACAGTGTTAGAGCTTGTAAAACAAGATATTCACATGCCTTTATACTTTGTCATTCTTCATTTTTGGACTAAACTTTTTGGACAAAGTGATGTTGCAATGCACTCTTGCACTTTGTTCTTAACATTACTACTTATTCCAATAGCGTTTTACTCAATGAAAACCTTGTTTAACAAAACAGTTGGCTATTTTTCAGCAATTTTGTTAGCAATAAACGCGT
>CALAFU010000262.1 GCA_937891325.1 uncultured Candidatus Melainabacteria bacterium
TGTATAAACATAGTAGTACACTATGCCTACATGCATGTAAAAACATCTAAAATTCAGAAATTGCATGCATTTGAGGTTGTTTTTACAAATGTTTACATTTTGTTAACGTAAATAACTTGTAAATACATTTTACTATATTTCAGCAAAAAATGAGTACCCTAAACGAAGGAAAAAAAGGCGGTTGATATTACAACCGCCTTTAAAATTATTGTGATTGTGATTGTGATTGGGTTTGAGTTTGCGGTTGTGTTAAACCTTCTTTTGCTCGAATTTGAGCAACAATAGTATCTACAGAACTTTGAACTGATGAGTCACTAGAACCACCTAACCACCAAGAGTTACCATGTTCTGCATTAATTTTTGCTCTAAATGCATGAGCTTCACTACTCATACCCAAAGACATTGCCTTGTTATATAAAGCATCACATAGAATTTTTTCTACGTTCTTTTGTTCGTTTGTAAAGAAACCGCTATGGTATTCGTCTTGAATTGATTGAATTAATGTTTCACCGTCCATATCACTTGAATAGTTTGTATCCCATTCTTCAAGAACTAGCATTATGTTTGCATTATTCAACTTACCTAAGGCTTGTCTTAATTGGTCATTTTTAGTACCTGCGCCCTTCATCGCATCATAAAGACTTTCTGCAATTTTGGCAGCCTCTTCTTTATTTTTTGCAACTTTTGCCTCTTGAGCTTTTGTTGATGCATCACTTGCAGACGTACCCGATGTTCCAGATGTACCAGAAGCACCCGATGTTCCTGATGTAGTTGTAGAACCTCCAGTTTGAGTTGTTCCACTTGTATCAGGTTGACCGTCACCAGCTGTTACAGTTTGACCGTTTTGTTGTGCTCGCTGTCTATCGAATTCTGCAAAATATTTTGAATAATCGAAATTAAACCCAACAGCATTTGCAAAATTACTAATTGCATTACCGATTGCACCTTGTCCTAGAATACTTCCTAAACCTAATGGAATATTCGAAGTCCAATTCAAGGTACTCCACAAGTTTGAAGATGCCCCCATAAATGCATTAGGGTCAATATTAAAACTACCGTTTATGTTATATCCTGAAACAGAACCTCCACTTGAAGCCTGTCCACTATTTTCAAATACACTACCCGAGCCGTTTCCATTTCCAGCCCCTGAGTTATCTGCTGATTTATTACCAGCACCATTATCCGTTGGCGTAGCACTACTTGCCGGCGCTGTATCCGCAGGTTTTGTAAAAATACTACCATCAGCATTACGAGCTTCGGAAGGTTTACCATTTCCGAAATCAAATATCAATTCGCCATTACTTCCTTTATGTACACCTGTTGCACCTTTCGGTATCTGCCCTGTGTAACCAAGGTCCTTCGCCAATTGTTGAATTTTCATGCTCATATTGTGCCTCCAATCTGTACTTACACGCGTAAGTACGCAGAAGTAGTCCTTCACCTTCATGCATGTAAAAACAAGTCAATACTAGAAATTGCATGCATTTTAGGCAGTTTTCACAAAACTTTACATTTTCCTTTTTGAATAAAAATGTATTATTATGTATCTGTATTCTACAATATTTTAACCTAAAAAGGAGTACCTTATATGAATGAAAAAAAATTTAAACGATGCCCTTTTAACCACGATGAATGTTCATCAGATTGCGCTCTTTTTATAGACCCACAAGATTTAAATGAATTGCTACTTTCAAGACTTGCTAGTTTAGGTGTCGTTGATAGAAATAATGGTATGTGTTCGCTTAAAACTCTTGCAATGAGTAACGCAAGAAGTATTTTTGAAAATACAACTACAAGACGAACTTAATATTTTTGATTACTAAAAGCGGGCGGTTACTTTTCAAGCAACCGCCCGCTTTTAAAATATGTTTTGTGATAATTATTTGTTTTTAGAAACAGCTCTGTTATATGCAGCTTGTCTGTTTTGAACATCTTTTTGAGAGATTTGAGCGATTATTGTATCAACAGAGTTTTGAACTGATGAGTCACTAGAACCACCTAACCACCAAGAGTTGCCGTGTTCTGCGTTAATTTTTGCCCTAAATGCGTGAGCTTCACCACTCATACCTAATGATTTTGCTTTGTTAAATAATGCATCACATAGAATTTTTTCTACATTCTTTTGTTCGTTTGTGAAAAATCCGCTGTGATATTCATCTTGAATTGATTGGATTAATGACTCACCGTCCATATTTTCAGAATAATTTGTATTCCATTCTTCTAAAACATATAGAATGTTGTCATTGTTCAATTGACCAAGAGCTTGTTTTAATTGGTCGTTTTTAGTACCTGCGCCCTTCATTGCATCATAAAGTTTTTCTGCAATTGCGGCTGCTTGTTCTTTTGTTTTAGCTTCCTTAGCTTCGGCGTTCTTTAAGGCTTTTGCATCTTTTTCGGCATCACCTGTTGTAGAAATACCGTACATATTCAACTTCATGGTTGTTTCATTAGTTTGAGTTTGTTGAGCTGTTTGTGCATAAGGATTTGTAACAGTTTGTTGTGTTCCTGTTGTAGTTGTAGCTCCTGCGGTTGCCCCAGCAGTAGTACCTGTGGCTGTTGTGGCTGTTGTTCCTGTTGCTTGAGTGCCTGTTGCAAATTGTGGCATTGTATAAGCACCTAAGCCATTAAAATTATATTGTTGGAAACCATATTGCGCATTTTGAATATTTTGCATCCATTGAGGCATCATCAAATCAGCATTCCAATTTGGAACATTGCTCAAGTTACCTAAAGCCCAATTGTTCAAATTGTAATTACCTGAGGCAAGTCCAAACAAGGAACTTGTCATATTTGCCATATTCAAACTTGAAAGTGGATTTATTGAATATTGTGACCCCATAAATGCAAACGGGTTATTATAATAATTTGTTGAAATAGCTCCTGTCATTTCTATTTTAATCCTCTCAGCGTAAAATAATCTCTCGTACTTATATAAAGTTTTTATTTCAAAAAAAATTGACTTTTTTCCGCAAAGCATGATTAACACAGAGGTTGAAAGGCTTATTTTGCAAGAAAAAGGCGATTGTAACAAAAATGTTACAATCGCCTTAAAAGCATGATTTAAACCCTTTTTAAAGATTTTATAGGCTAAATTTCACCATACAAATCGTATTCAGAAGAAGAAGTTATTTTAACATCTTCAATATCAGCCGGAACGACTTGTTTATCTGTCTTAATATAAACCATACCGTCAATTTCAGGTGCATCATATTGAGTACGAGCCATTACAAATCCGTCATCGGTAAAACCTTCGATGATACAAGGTAAAGTTTTTCCAACAAATTTAGCATTGTTTTCAGCTGAAATTCTTTGTTGAAGCTCCATTAATTTTTTATATCTTGCGTGCTTTGTTTTTGCCGGAACTTGATTTTTCATCGCATAAGAAATTGTTCCTTTTTCGCGAGAATATTCAAACACACCCATTTTATCAAATTTCATATCTTCAACAAATTTGTATAAATCTTCAAATTGTTCTTCAGTCTCACCAGGATAACCAACAATAAACGCTGTTCTAATAGCAATACCCTTCACTTTTGAACGAATATTTTTAACTAATTTTCTGTAATCTTCAACAGGTCTGCACATAGATTTTAGAACCTCTAAGTTTGAGTGTTGAAGCGGTAAATCAATGTATTTAACAACCTTGTCTAAACGCGCAATAGCATCTAACAATTCGTCATTTACAAAGGTTGGATAAGCGTACATAATTCTAATCCAAGCAATTTCGTCAATTTTATTTAATTCTTCCAATAATTTTGGTAAAGTTGGCTTGCCATATAAGTCCACACCGTAGCTTGTTGTATCTTGTGCGATTAAAACAATTTCTGTAACGCCTTTGTCAGCAAGTTTTTTAGCTTCTTTTACAACATCTTCAACCTTTCTAGAATGGCATTTTCCGCGTAATTTCGGAATAATGCAATATCCGCAATTGTAATTGCATCCGTCTGCAATTTTGATGTAAGAGCTTGCGCCTACTGTAATTTGTTGACGTTCTACTTGCTCTGGATAGCAATATGAAGGCATTTCAGATACGTTAGAAACATAATCGTCACCTTTTAATAATTTATCAACAGTTTCAGCAATTTCTGTAAAATCAGTTGTACCAAGCATTGCGACAACTTCTGGAATTGCATCTTTTAATTCTTCTTTGTGTTTTTGTGGCAAACAACCTGTAACGATAACTTTTTTGCCTTCATCAACCAATTTTAAAATAGAATCAACAGATTCTTTTTCTGCGTCATGAATAAATGAGCAAGTATTTACAATGCAAACCTCTGCATCTGAGTCGTCAAGGGTAATTTCGTAGCCTTTTTCAGCCAAAATACCTAACATTAACTCAGAATCTACCAAGTTTTTTGCACAACCATGATTTACTAATGCGATTTTTGTCATATTTACCTCTTTTTTTAACTATTTTAGCATAGAAAATCCATACGACCTCATTTGTCGGTACGATAGTTTATGATATAATCAAAGAAAGGAGATATGTATGGATATTATTTTATTTTTGGCTGGATTTTTGACAGGTGCAATCCTTGTTGCAGTAATTTTTATAGTTGTAAACAACAAGGGCAAAAACTCTACTGATGCACTTATGAAGCAAATGGAGTTGTATTTTGAAAACACCGCAAACAAAATTTTTGAAGAAAGTTCAGCAAAATTTTCTAATACAAATAAAGAGAAATTAGACGACTTTTTCTCAAAATTTAAAGAAAAAATCGAGGATTTTGAAAAACGTACGAACGAAAAATTTAAAAACGAAGACGAAAACTTTGTAAAATTCGACCAAAATATTCGCCAATTCATTGAAGCTGGTTCAAAAATTGCGCAAGACACAAGCAATTTAACGCAAATTATGAAGTCAGACAACCGTACACAAGGTCAATGGGGCGAAATTGTCTTAGAACGTGTTCTAGAAGCATCTGGTTTAAGAAAAGATGAAGAATATTTTATTCAAAAAGCTGATACCGTTGAAGGTCGTCCCGATGCAATTGTAAAATTGCCAGAAAACAAATGCGTAATGATTGACGCAAAGACTTCTCTAGCTTCATTTTCAGCATATTTGCAAGCAGAAAGCGAAGAAGAAAAACTTCAACACTTGAAGGAATTTAAAGACTCAACAAAATCTCACATTGCAGGTTTAACAAAACGTGATTACAAACCAAGCGACGAAAGCATTTCACCTGAATATATTTTGATGTTCATTCCGATTGAAAGCTGCTATTCACTAATGTTCTGCGACGACAATTATTTATGGGATTTAGCGTGGAAAAATCACATCATGCCGGTTTCACCGTCAACTCTTTTAGCAAGTTTGAAGATTATCAACGCATTTTTGGTTGTAAACCGTCAAAACGAAAACGCTCAAGAGATTTCTCGTCTTGCAACAAAAATGTTGGATAAATTCTCAGATATGGTTAAAAATATTCGACAAGCGCGTGAAAAGATTGATACAGGCTTAAAACAACTTGACGGACGTGATAGCATAATCGTCAATGCTGAAAAAATGACAGAACTTGGCGCTAAAATTAACAAGCCACTTCCAGAGCCTGAAAACAGAGACGAAGAATAGAACAATTTAAATATAAGTAAGGCGCGGTTTCTGAAAGAAACCGCGCCTTTTTTAACTTTTGTAAAACTTTGTTTACAAACCCTAAAGTTCGACCACAAAACTTCCGAATACAAATATGTGTGAAAAAGAAAGTGTGTCGTTATGGAAGTAAATGCTATTTCGTCTGTAAATATGTATCAAACAACAGCAGTTCAATCTGTAAACGCTGTTCAAATGGGTACATTGAGTGAAGAAACAATTCGTAAGTTAAAAGAATTGGGTATCGACCCTAAAACAGTAAAAAACGAAGCTGAAGCTCAAGCATTGATTGCACAAGATCAAAAGGCTAAACAAAACTACAACGGCGAAAAAGTTCAAGGCAAAACTGATATTCAAATGCAATCTATGAAAGAAAAATCAGAAGACTTGGGCAAAAAAATGGAGGATTTAGCAGATAAATTAGGCATTACTCTTTCAAAAACAGATAGTGCAAAGGTTTCTATTGAAAAATTAGAACAATCAGTTAAAGCTGTTACAGAACCAAACCCAATGAACAAAGTTGGTGCAGTAACAGACAAAAAGATTGATGAAAAACCTGAAGACTTAAAAGCAGATTTACAAGACATTAAAACAAAATACGATGATGTTGAGAGAGCAAAAAACACAGCTTTTGCTGGACAAGATATGATGGCAATGCTAAACAAAATGGCATTGGGCATTTCATAATAAGAAGAGACGAAGAAGTAATTAAACCCACATAGAAGACGAAGAAAAAAGGCGCCGTTACAAAAGTACACTTTGTAACGGCGCCACCCTATGTTTAATGTATAATTAAA
This sequence comes from uncultured Candidatus Melainabacteria bacterium, assembly GCA_937891325.1. Taxonomy (GTDB): domain Bacteria; phylum Cyanobacteriota; class Vampirovibrionia; order Gastranaerophilales; family Gastranaerophilaceae; genus UBA6984. Next base: position 6,388 of record CALAFU010000262.1, read on the forward strand.
TTACACTAGACGAAAGGATTGTTATAATGAGAAAAGGGTTAATCATAGCAGGCTCTATCGTGGGAGCTTTTTTGGCTATTTTATATATTGGATTTTTGTTTGTGCTACCAAACGTAATCGACTTGAACAGTTATAAACCAATGGTTCAAGAGCTTGTTAAATCGCAAATTCCATTGAATGTAGACTTTAAAAACGCAAAAATCAGCGTAACTCCACTTCTTTCTGTTGGAGTTAGAGCAGAGGATTTGAGCGTAAAATTTGAAGACGGAAAAACACTGTTTTCAGCAGATAAAGCAAAAGTTAGAGTTGCACTACCTAGCTTGCTTGCAATGACAGTAAAGGTTTCAACCGCAGAAGTCGAAAATCCATACGTGGATTTCACGATTATTGACGGAAAACAATTCAAGATTTTGACTCTTGTTGAAGAAATGCTTCAAACACAAAAAGATACTCAAAAAGCAAAAGAACCACAAGAAACACCTTGGATTGCTAAATATATTAGAATTAAAGTTCCAAACGTTAAATTGAAAAATTACAAAGTTTTGGTAAACGATGAAAAATCAAAACATAACTTGCAATTGAGCGGTGAAATGTTGAAATTAGGCTATTTCAACGGCAAAACAGCTAAGGTTAAAACAATTGCAGAATTAACAAGCGACGGACAAAAGAATATCGTTGCAGACATCAATATCAATACCTTCTTACCAGCGTTTGAACCTTCTTTAGATGAAGAAGACGACCAACCGGAAAAGATTGAATTACCTTTCATTAACCCTGTTTTGATGTATCAAAAATATGATTTAAAATCTAATGTTGCAACAAAATTAAAAATACGCGAAAAAGACGGATTGTACAAACTTTACGGCTTTGTAAACGTTGATAATACAACTTTAAGATTGTCTAAATACCAATTGCCAGAATGTTATTTCCATGGCAAATTCAGAGGTACAAAAGCCGTTGTAGATACTGATATTTCAGTAACAAAAGACGAAAAATTACAACTAAACGGTATGTTTGATTACGGCAAAAACAAAAAACTTGATATGCACGTAAATTCAGACAAAATCCACTTCCAAAACCTAATCATGGTTTCAAAAGCCTTCTTGGACTCAATTCAAGTAAGAAACAGCCTTGATACCCTAAAAGGACAAGGCTATTTTGAAGCTAATGCGAATGTAAAAACAAACTTTAAAAAGCTAATTTCAGACGGTAGTATTATTGTTAAAGACGGCGCTGTAACCAACAAATTCAGCGGTTTAGGCTTTACAAAAACAAACTTAAACTTCTTGCTAGATAACAATATCTTAGAAATTAAAGACTCATCAACTCTAATCAATAAAGCTCCGTTGAAATTCGACGGTAAGATTGATGAAAAATCTAATATTGATATCGCAATTCTAGCTGATAACGTTCCTGTAAGAGGGTTATATCACGCATTTGCGCCACAAGACATGAAGGACAAACTTGATATCTATTCAGGCTTTTTGTCATTAGATACAACCATTAAGGGTGAATTAAAACAAGCAATTGGTGAGTTGAAATTAAGACTTACAAATTTGGTTGTAAACAGCGATGCTTTCAAAATCACTAACAACGATGCCGAAGTTAATATGCACGTTGATAAAACAACTTCAAAAATCGACATTTTGAACAAAGGCTTGAATATCAGCCTATTACAATCAAATTCAACTATTTTTGATAACCATTTGAACGTGCAAATTCTTGGTTCAAAAATGACAATTGACCCAACTGAATTGCTTATCAATAGAGGCTCTATCGTAACTGTTAAAGGTACAATAGACTCAAATAAAAAAGAACCGATTTTTGATATTGATGCAAAAGGTTCTCTAGATGCAGTTGATTTAAGACAATTTGCAGGAGATGACGTTGAGGGATATATTGATGCAAGAGGTTCTTTGCCAATGACCTTGACTGTAAACGGCAATATGAAACGTCAAGACATGGTGCTAAGAGTTTTAACTTCACCTGCTAACTATGTTACACCGTTCCACTTCAAAGAAATGAAGGGCAAAAACGGCTTGTTCCAAGCTAAAATTGACTTTAAAGGTAATCGTTTAAAAATCAAGCAAACAGGCTTGTTCAACAGAACTACAAAAACTGACGATAAAGGCAACACAACTGAACATCTTGAAGAAATTTTAGGAATTTCAGGCACAATCACAAGTTTGAACTCTCAACCTTTCATCAACGTTATAAAAGTTGCAATACCAAAGACTTTGAACGGTTCATTCCACGTATTTAGAAATTCTGGATTTACAGTACCTTCAAACTACCTTTATATCTTTGGCGAAGCCCAATCACCACTAATTAGAGGTCAATTCGGTATCAAAAACTTGTACATCAAAGATTTACTAACAACATTGGACGAATTGTATTTGTATTTTTCAGGCAAAAACCTTACTGTGACATCAACTAACCTTAACTTGAATGGCTCAGATGTCTCAACAGCCTTGAATTTACACCTAACTCCAGAGGATATTAATACAATTTCAAACCTTAGAGTAACTTCAAACCATATAGACGTGGATAAGTTAATGATGGTTTCAAAAGCTACAACACGCGTTTTGCCTAAATCAACAGCTAAACCAAGTGCAAAACCAGCTTCTCAAGCACCAGCAGATATTCCTGTTACCTTCAAAAACAGCTCAATTGCATTTAAAAATATAAAATCCGGCAATATTATTTTGAAAAACACAAATTCAAAAATTGCACTTCATAAAAACATATTCTACCTAAATAACCTTCATACACACGCTTTTGGCGGAAATATTTACGGTAATATTTCAATGAACTTGCTAAATTCCTTGCTAAAAGTTGACCTAAAAGGTGGAAATATCAATACAGAAAAGATGTTGTGGGCAACTGCAAACATGAAGGATACGCTAAACGGTAAATTGTCGTTTACAACAAATATTTCGATTGACGGTGGCACGACAAGCTACGAAAAACAAATGAAATCGCTAAAAGGTAACGTCAAATTTGCAATCCATAACGGTCAATTCGGACCTTTCGGTAAGGTTGAAAACTTAATTATGGCTGAAAATATAAGAGAATCACAATTCTTCCAAACAGCGCTTGGTGGTATTATTAATGGCTTAACAACAATCGACACAACTCACTTTAAAGAATTAAAAGGTTCTCTAACTTTCAAAAACGGCATTACAACAATCAATCCGATAACTTCTGACGGTAACGTTTTAACACTTTATATCGCCGGTAACTTCGACTTGTTGAAGAATACAGCAGATATGAAGGTTCGTGGTCGTCTTGCATCAATGCTTTCAAATATGCTTGGACCTATCGCAAACGTAAACCCTGTAAACTTGGTAAAAGTAACCCCTGGATTGAACGTAGCTTCTGCAAAATTATTCACTGTGTTCACACAACCGGTTACACAAGCTGAATTGAACAAAATTCCAGCCTTTGGAAGTAAAACCGATAACCTTAATGCAACAAACTTCCAAGTTGTAATTAGAGGTGACGTTGCAAAGCCATTGAAATTGGTTAAATCGTTCAAATGGTTAGCTCTACAAGACCAAATCAACTCAGCTTCAGCGTTTGTTTCAACACTTCCAGAGCCTGAAAGCATTACAACAACAGTTGAAGAAGCTCAAGCACAAGAGGCTTATGAAGCGAAGAAAACAACAAAAATAAAGAATAAAATCTTCAAAAAAGAAGCTAAAGAAAAAGAAGCACAAAAGGCTCAAACAGAACTTGAAATGCAACAAATTCAACAACAAGAAGAAAAAATCGACGAGCCTTCCGACAACGATGAAACAAAAGAAGAATAAATTTTCGAAAATAAAAAGGGGCGGTTTCTTTCAGAAACCGCCCCTTTTTGGTAAGCTTCGCACTTGACATTATAAAAATTTTTACGGTAAAATATATTACAAATGAAATATATTTCATTTGTAATATTACGAGGTAAACATGCACAAAAATTCACCATATAACGAATCCCCGTTTTTTCAAATAGAACAAATTTCTAAATATATTCAAGAGGATTACATCTCAAAATACAATCAAAAAATCACACATGATGAATTTAGGGTTATGGACATTATCCACTATAATCCTGACATTTGCCAAAGAGATTTAGCAAAACTTGCACTTAGGGATTGTGTAAAAATTGGTAGAATTCTTGATAGTCTTGAAAAAAAAGGATATATCCAAAGATTTAATGACACAAAAGGCAAAAGGCTCGTAAAAAAAATGAAACTTACTGAGGAAGGTTTAAATTTTTATAAGGAAATGATTGCTAAAATAGAGCCGGAAACCGCAAAATTCCTAAATCAAATTTTTACAAAAAGCGAATTAATAGAATTTAAAAACTACCTAAACAAGCTAAATAAAGCACTAGCAAGCACAATAAAAGTCGAAGTATAAAGAAAAAGAACCAAAAGAAAGAAAATTAAAAATGGAAAGTTGGAAGCCGAAATATAGCCCTTGGGTCACTGCTTGGCCTGTCTTAATGGCAGTATTTATGTTTGCATTAAATGAAACAATCTCAAACGTAGCATTAGCATATATTGCTGGTTCACTGTCGATAAGTATGAATGAATCAACTTGGATTATTACAAGTTATCTAATGGCAAGTGGCATTGCCATTGCCTTAGTAGGTTTTATGACAAAACTGTTAGGTAGAAAAACCTTGCTTATCTGTGCAGTGTTAATGTTTACTATTTCCTCATTATTTTGTGCCTGCTCTCAATCAATGGTAATGATGGTTTTATCAAGATTTTTACAAGGTATCGGTGGTGGAGCTCTTTTACCTCTAGGGCAAGCTATCATATTGGAAACATTTCCACCTAACGAAAGACAAAAAGCAATGGCCGTTTTTGGATTGGTATTCATTATTGCACCAATAATTGGTCCAATTTTGGGTGGGTGGATTACAGAAAATTATTGCTGGCAATGGATTTTTCTTATTGATATCCCATTAGGCATAATTTGTGCCTTGTGGGTTAATAAAATCGTTGAAGACCCACCTTATGCAAGAAAACAAAAGAATATTCTTATTGATTACAAAGGTATAATATTTTTATCGTTATGGTTAATCTCAATGCAAATTGTTCTTGATAAAGGTAACGATGCCGATTGGTTTGGCTCAACTTGGATTTGCTGGTTAACCGCATTTTCTGTAATTTGTGCAATTATATTTTTTGTTACACAATTCAGTAAAGACAATAAAGAACCTCTTTTAAACTTAAAGATACTTTTTGACGGAACATATTTCTGGGGAACCTTCATTCAAGTAATTTTAATGGCTGTATTCTTAGCTTCTGCAACTCTTTTGCCGTCCATGTTACAGAACCTTATGGGATATACATCATATTTAAGCGGTCTTTCTCTTGGTACTCGTGGTGTTGGAAACATCATTGCACTTGTTACCTATTTTATAATCTCTAAAAAATTAGGAGACCGAAGAATTGCAGCGATAGGGCTATTTTTTCTTGGATTAGGTAGCTGGTATTTTGGAATGATTAATCTAGAGATAAATTTATCCTCAATCGCATTTCCAAATATTTGCTACGGTATAGGAATTTTCTTTGCTCTAACTCCTCTCGTCCCACTATCTTGTTGCACACTTGACAACAAAGAACTTACAAACGCTTCCAGTCTGCAAAATTTATTAAAAAATACGGGTGGAGCTATCGGCACATCTATCTCTACAACAATGATTTCCAGATTTTCACAAGTTCATCAAAATATGATGGTTGGACATCTAAATTTTTCTAATAATGTTTATATGGAAAAATTAAATTCTGCGGTTCAGACGTTATCAGGTAGTCATGATGTGGGTACAGCTTATATGATGGCACAAGGTCAAATGTATAGTGAACTTATAAAACAATCTCACCTGTGGGGATATATTGACACCTTTAGGTGGTTCGCAGTTGCTACATTTTTGTTAATTCCTCTATTGTTGTTTATAAAAAAGCCAAAACAAATTAACTAAAAAAGAGGCGCCGTTTCAAAGAAACGGCGCCTCAATAAAATAAAACTTATGCCTTTTGAGCTAAAACTTCGTCTCTGTAACGAATTAAACCTTTTGCTAATTGGTCAGGACAGCTTGTTCCTTTTGTTCCACATTCAATTCCTTGTAATTTTTCAATTACATCATCAATTTTCATTCCTTTAATCAAAGATTTAATTCA
>CALAFU010000263.1 GCA_937891325.1 uncultured Candidatus Melainabacteria bacterium
TCGATATAACTTGGTAATAATTTTTCAAAACCTTCTTGAAATTCTTTAAAAAATCTTTCAATAACTTTTGCTCTAGCGTTATATGGTCTTGCAAATACAGTTACTATACCTAGTTTTGAATAAAGTCCATTAAAACCAAGTTCCGTAAAACCTTTATCATCAGTAAAATATTTTGCCCTAAAAGCTCTACCATTATCTTGATAAACTATTTTAGGAATCATATCTAGGTTTATTATTGAATTTCTTAACGCACTTGCGATACATTGCGTGTTTTCTTCTAACATAATTTCATAACCCACAAGTGCAGTTGATTTCCAATCTAAAAATCCTACTAAAGTTGCTCTAGTTGGTTTACCCGTAAATGGATTAATGACATTAAATGCTAATTTATGTCCATCTGCTACAAGAATATCTCCAACCTCTAGCAAACTTGCATCTCTTTTAATATATGGCTCTACTTTATCTGATAGTGCTTTTTCACCATCACGTGCTAAAACCCATTTATCATAATTATTTTTCTTAAACCAATTTGCATATTTTCTAAAAGTAATATCTGCTGGAATATATGATTGTCCTTGTTCTTTTAATTTGTATTTTGTAAGTGCTATGGCTTTACCGATACAAAGTTTATTGGGGTGCAACAGCAATCCCATAAAAATTTTAATTTCATCATCGGTTAAACAAGTCCTGTATTCATTTACTTTTGCATATTTGTATTGTGGAATAAGTTTTGTATAATCTTCTGTCCCGTTAAGCATATTCTTCCAACGGTGAAGTGTGCCTCTACTGATTTTCCCTAAAATATCAAAGAGATGTGAATTACTTGTATTGTGCAAATTAACAAAGTCATAATCTGCTTGGAGTTTGTTATTTGATTTTCTTCGAAATTCTTTCCATTGATTTAATAAATCTAATCTTGCAAGTGCTATTTTCTTCGATTTTTCTGGTGTGAATATTACTGAATTTTCTGACATTAATTTAACCCTTTAAGATTATCTAAATCAATATTGTATCTTTTCCCTTGCATATCTACACAAGTTGCAAAATCTATTTCACCGTCAGCAAATGTATTTTTCCAAATACAAATTAACAAACCTATTTCTTGAGTTTTTAAATTAAGAATTTTTGTTCCAAAAAGTTGGTAATCTTTTTCTGTCATTGCAAGTTCCTTTCTTTTGTAATGACATTCATCACTCTTGTTATGCTAAAAATCAAGTCTAAATCCAAATCTCAGAGATAATTCGACACATCTCAAGATACAAGAAATTTCAAATTGGACTTTTGGTACTCATTCTCTTCAATGCCTAAAAGGTAAATGTGTTCAAGGATAGAGGTAAATTTAATTAAAAATTTAGAAAATTTTGTGGACTTTTGAGCACCCGAAAAGTCCCTTTTGGTGTACTTTGAAACTCAAATCTCATTGTGAAAAATTAGCCTCAATTAGCCTAGAATTGGGAAAGCTTATATAATCAATCAAATCCAAATTGGACTAATAAACCCCACCCACTAATAAACCCCACCCCACGCAAAAAAAATAACTCTTGATTTCTCAAGAGTTATTAAAATCTGGGATGGAAGGACTCGAACCTCCGAAATGCCTGGACCAAAACCAGGTGCCTTACCACTTGGCGACATCCCATTAGGTATGTTTTAATTTTAATCGCACAGAAACAATTTGTCAAGTTATTTTTATAATTTTATTATTTAACTTGCTTGTGCATCTGAATCGTCATCATAATACGGCTTTTTGATATTCCTTAATTCGGTTGCGTTTTGAACCGCTGTCGAATATACGCAGAAGTCAATGTCCGGAGAAAAATAACTTCGGATGAAATCTTTATTCTTAATAGCTTCGCTACAAGTGTAGGAACTGATTTTATCGTTTAGATACCCTGCAAAAATCCGTTGCCTAGCTGTCAACTTGTAGTCCTTCAAGTTCTTTATGATATCCATATTCACATGATAACTCTTGTTTCAAACCTTTTAAACCCATGCAGGGCATGGATTTTACAAATGTTCACATGAATTTTTCAACCATGCCAAGCTGTTGAGCATGGTCTAATGTTGGATTTTCAATTACGGCTTGCAATACAGCATCTAAAGTTATCGCAAATTTCTTAGATGGTTTATAACCCATTTTTATCAAATCTTCACCTGTAATTTGAATTTTTATCTGACGAAGTTTATCCAAATATTTTTCAATAATATCTTTTTGTGTTTGTGCAAATAAAATTAAACTTTCGATTTCAACTTTTTCAAAAGCCTTGTAAGCCTTAAAATCACTTGATAAATCGGCATTTAAAAGTTTTTTGTAGTCTTCAATAATCTTCATTTCTGATTTTGTCAAAGGTAGATTAGATAAATCAAAAGTTCCTAAGTAACAAATCCAAATATTTTTTATTTCAGAAGAATATTTATCAACAATCGCTTGAACGTCAAATTCTTCCATTTCGTTTTGCTCTAATGAGAGCAATTTATACATTTTTTGTTCAATAAATTTGTGTAAAACCTCTTGATTATTTAGGGTAAACGCATCGACAAGTTCATCTTTTAAGCGTTTAAATGACATATTGTAATCAACATTTTCTAAGTATTCATCTTGAAGTTTTTTTGTGTGGTTATCAAGTTCAAAACCAAATCTAACGGCGAATTTTAGCCCTCTGATTATGCGTGTTGGGTCATCAATAAAACTTCCGTCGTGCAAAATTCTAAGTGTCTTATTTTTTAAATCTTCAATTCCGCCGATATAATCAACAATTTCGCCCGATTTACAGTTTTTGGCTATTGCATTTACTGTAAAATCTCGTCTTTTGACATCATCTTTAAGCGGACAAGCAATTTTATCTACTACCGGCAATTGTCCTTTGTTCGGATAGCTTTCGGTTCTAGTTGAAGTAATATCGACAGTTTTGTCATCAATTTTCAAATGAACTGAGCCGAATTCTTCGTTGATTTGCGTAATTTCGCCAAAATTTAAACTGCGGGCAAACTCAATTGCGTTGCCAACGTAGGTTAAATCAACGTCGGGGCTTTGTTTTCCAAGAAGTTCATCTCTAACAATTCCGCCGACAAAAAACAAATTTTCGGATTTTTCATATAAATTAATGATGTCCATAATTGTATTCTAGCCTAAAATAGAGGGATAATCAAATAAGGATAAAATAGATATGTTACAAGAATTACACGAAGCAACCAGAGCCTTAAACTCTGCATTTAACAATAGTTTTGTAAAGAAATTAAGCCAATATTTGCACGACTGCGTGCGTGAAGAGGTTAAGAGTGCGACTTTTAGAAACCTAAAGGGCGATAAGGATAATAAATGGATTTTCTTAAAGCAAGAGGAAACACTTTTTACTAAGGGTGAAGAATTTTTACGCCTTGACGGAAGCGATTCAAAACTAACAGAATTGATGATTCAAAGCGAAAATAACACAAAAGATAAATATTTAATTTATGGTTATTTATTTTTAGTTGGTAAAAATTCCAAGACAAAGCGTCAAAACGAATTTTTAACACCACTTTTGTATGTTCCTTGCCGACTAGAAAGAAATGGCGTGAACATCAATTGTATTCCGCTTGATGATGTTTTATCCTTGAATACTGCCGCTCTTGCAGGTTTAATGGCAAAACGTGACGACGAGGATGAAATTGATTTGTTGTTAGAAGGTATTTTAGATGCAGTTCCAGATTTACCTTTGACTCAAGAAAAAATGGATATTTTCTTAACTACGCTAAAATCAATTGTTCCAGACGTTGAAATAGCTTTAAATGACACAACAGAAGAAGAGGACAACGTTTCTAAAGATTTTTACGAAGAAAAAGTTACCTCAAAAAATGTTGATGAAATTATTGATGAGGAAGAAGAAAACGAACGTATCGCAAAAGAAACTGTTAAAAAAGTTGACCACGTAAGTGTTACAAGCCAATGCGCAATAATTTTGACAAAACGTCCTGCGGTTACAGCGGGTGTACTTCACGAATTGATGCAAATCGCTGAAAAACCAAGCGGAATGTATAGAGAGACCGCATTGGGCGTAATTAATGACGAATTTGTACAAACAAAATCAAAAATTTTACCAGATGAAGAAGAACCAAAAGAGTTCTATCCTGTAACTCCGCTTTCTTTGAGCGATACGCAAGAAAGAGTTTTGAAAAATATTGAAACGGACAAATTTATCTCTGTTCAAGGACCTCCTGGGACAGGTAAATCTCAAACAATCGTAAACTTAGTTGCTCATTTGATAGCACACGGCAAAACAGTTCTAATCGCATCACGTATGGATAAAGCAGTGGACGTTGTTGCTGATAGATTAAACAATTTAGGCGCACAATTCTTAGCACTTCGTGCCGGTCGTTTGAATTACCAAAGACAATTGAGTTATGAGCTTAATGACCTTTTGGCGGGCAAAGTTGACCTTGATGACGGCGCAGAGGATTATATGACAGCAGATATTCAAGATATGAAAGAGCATTTAGATAAAATGCGTAATCTTGAAAAAAAATGCGACAAAATTATTAAGTTAGAGAAAAAATGGCACGATTTGTACGAAGAAATCAAGGTTAGCGGACTTTCTTTCGACACAAATCAGTTCATTACAAAATACTTGAAACCAGAAGAGCTTGAAACCGTAAAAGATGCAATTGAATCTTTTGAAAAGAATTTAGAAAAAAGCGGATTTTTTGCAAACATTGCAAATCATAACGCAAAAGGTCAATTAAAGAAAATGCTTGGTATTCATGAGTTTGAAGTTAATTCTGATACAATCGAACAATTAAAAACAGAATACGATTATGCAAAACTTGAAGCTGAAGAAAAAGTCACAGAACTTGAAATTCAAAAGTCGGGTAATATTCATCAAATGATGGAACAAAGCGGAATTGCGACAAAAATTCTTAAAAATCAAAGACGACAAGCGTTAAAAGGACTTTTGAAAGATCAAGTTAAACGTCAACGCTTGAAAATTCACGCTCGTTCACTTGTTGAACGTAAACAAAGACTTCAAAACAACATTCTTGATACAGAAGATTTCAAACCACTACTTGAAGCCTTCCCTTGCTGGTGTGCTACAACTTACGCTATATCAAGTTCTTTGCCTCTAAAACCTGCAATGTTTGACGTTGCAATTATTGATGAGGCTTCTCAATGCGATATTGCAAGTTGTTTCCCTATTTTATTTAGAGCTAAAAAAGCTGTAATTGTAGGTGATGACAAGCAATTACCACATTTATCTTTCTTAGAAAAAGCTAAAGAACAATCGTTTATGAATCAATACGGTATTCCTGATAAATACCAATTAATGTGGCGTTTTAGAACAAATTCAATGTTTGACGTTTCTGATTACTATTCAATGAATTCAATAATGTTAGACGAACATTTTAGAAGTTTACCGCCAATTATTGATTTCTCAAACAGAGAGTTCTACGCAGATAGAATCAGAATTATGCGCAAAGATAAAGTTGGTGACAAGGTTCTAGAGCTTGTACAAGTTCCAGACGGTAAAGTCGATAGCTCTGCAACGCGTAATTTGCCTGAAATTGAGGCGGTTGTAAAAACTTTGCACGAATTGATTATTGAGGATGAACGCAAAAATCCTGAAAAACCCGTTTCTATTGGTATTATTTCACCGTTTAGAGCACAAGTTGAACAGTTGAAAATTTCAGTTTCAAAGGTACTTTCTGACCACATGTTGAAAAAACATCAAGTTGAAATTGGTACTGCTCACACCTTCCAAGGTGACGAAAGAGATATAATGCTTATTTCGTGGGCTTTTGCGGATAACAGCTTTACTCAAAGTTTAACCTTCTTGCAAAAATCTAATTTGTTCAACGTTGCAATTACTCGTGCAAAAAATAAAATGATTAACTTCATTTCTCACGATATTACAAACCTTCCGGACGGTCATTTTAGACACTATATGGCTTATTTGAAGGAATATCAAGAACGACAAGAAGCGATTTTGAACAAAGAAATTGATGAAAATGTTTATAAAAATCAGTTAGAACGTGATATTGCAGAGGCGATAAGAAGTCTAGGCAAAGAAGTTGTTGCCGGCGCAAGCATTGCAGGACTAAGCGCAGACTTGATGTTCGACAATACAATCGTTGAAGTTGACGGTATGGAGGATGAACCAAGAGAAAAAATTACGAATATGCGTAAACAATCAATCCTTGAACGTTCGGGCTACACCGTAAAACGTGTAAGTTTCCGCGAATGGCAAGTTTCACCTAAAGCGTGTCTTGATAGATTGTTGACATAATTAGATAGTTGATAGACGGCGCACGCCAAAGGCGTGCGCCGTCCTTGTATTTAATTATCTTCATTGTATAATATTATTGAAATATAATTACTGCGAACGCTTAAATTGCAGTTTTTAAGAAGTCAGAAAAAGAAAAATCAGAGGTAAAAATGAGTAAATATTTATTAGAAGTAGGTTGTGAAGAATTACCATACAAGTTTATTAACCAAGCGGTTGAACAATTAAAAACAGGTTTTTCAAAATTCTTAAACGAAAACTGCATTAAATTTTCAGATATCAATGTTCTTGCAACACCAAGACGTTTGGCAGTAATTATCGACGGACTTGCAGAAAAACAAGACGACGAAACAAAGGTTTTAAGAGGACCTATTAAAAACGTTGCTTATGATGAAAATGGCAATCTTACAAAAGCTGGGGAAGGCTTCTTGAGAAAAAATGGTGTTGATTCAAAAGATGCATACTTAGAAGACAATTATCTTCACGCAAAAGTTGAAATCAAAGGTAAAGAAACTTCAACTGTACTTCAAGAAAATATTCCAACTCTAGTTTTGAAACTTCAAGGTTCTCACTTTATGAGATGGGATAACTTTGATGAAAAATTCCAAAGACCAATCCGCTGGATTGTTTCAATTATGGATAACAAAGAAGTTCCAATCGAAATTATTAATATTAAATCAGGCAAGGTTTCTAGAGGTCACAGATTCTCAAAAAATCAAATAGTAGAAATTAATCATCCTGATGAATATGTTGAAAAATTACGCTCTGCAAACGTTATTGTTGACCAAGCAGAAAGAAAAGCTGAAATTGTAAAACAAGCAAAAGCTGAAGCGGACAAAATCGGTGCAGTTTGCAGATATTCAGATGATTTACTAGAAGAAGTTACAGAACTTTGCGAATGGCCGGTTGCAGTAACTTGTGAATTTGATGAAAAATATTTGACAATTCCAGATGAAGTTACAGTAACGGTTATGGCTGTTCACCAACGTTATTTTGCACTTTATAAAGACGGCAAACTAACAAACAAATTTATCACAATCACTAACTACGTAGGTGACGAATTTGAAAACATCAAGGCTGGTAACTTGCGTGTAGTAGGTGCAAGACTTGATGATGCTGTGTTCTTCTTCAATGAAGATACTCGTAAACCTCTAGCTGATTACGTTGAAGGGCTAAAAGGTATGACATTCCAAAAAGGTATGGGTACAATTTATGACAAAACTCAACGTATTGTTGAATTGTCAAAAGCTATTGCAAGCGACTTAGGCAAATCTTCAGAAACTATTAACAGAACAGCATTGTTATGTAAAGCAGACCTTTGCACAAGCCTTGTATTTGAATTTACAGAACTTCAAGGCTATATCGGTTCAGACTACGCGAGAGTTTCAGGTGAAGCTCCAGAGGTTGTAGAAGGTATTAAAGAACACTACTTCCCTCTAAATGCTGATAGCGAATTAGCAAAAGGTATTGAAGGTCAAGTAGTTGGTATCGCAGACAAATTAGACACAGTTTCAGCAGTGTTTGTAGAAGGTAAGAAACCAACAGGTTCTTCTGACCCATTAGGCGTAAGACGTGCTGCATTGGGTATTATCAAAACAGTTATCGCAAACGATTTAAAAATTGATTTGAACAAAATGTTAGAAAAAACATTGGAACTTTTACCTGTTAAAAAAGACTGTATAAAAGATATCCAAGAATTTTTCACACAACGTTTGATTATATTCTTGAACGATCAATACAAAAAGGATGTACTTGAAGCATGCGCATCTTCAAATCCATTGTCAGATTTGTCAGATTACGTGGCTAGAGTAAAGGTTGTTTCAGCTATGAATTCACCAGAATTGCTAGAAAGCGCAAACAGAGTTATCAGAATTTTGAAAACTCCTGTACATGCCGAAGTTAAAAAAGAATTGTTTAAAGACGATTCAGAAGGCATGCTTTTAGATGCAATGAATAAAATCAATGAAAACGTTGATTATGAAACTTATTTGAAGGAATTGATTGACGCAACACCAGCAATATCAAACTTCTTCGACAAGGTTCTAGTTATGGATAATGATGAACAGGTTAAAAACAACCGTTTGGCTATGCTTACAAAATTGAAGGAAAAATTTGAAAAATTATGCGATTTTTCAAAAGTTCAAGCATAGTTTAAAAATAAT
>CALAFU010000264.1 GCA_937891325.1 uncultured Candidatus Melainabacteria bacterium
TACATGTTAGTCATGTTTGTTGTAAGGGTATTCATCCATTCTGTTGTTGCCTTTGCGTATTAAGCGCAGTTACAAAAGAATCATTCATAGCCGTTCTCCTTATTATTGTTTCTATTATTACGTTTTTCTTCCTTGTCTTTTCTTGCTTGATCTCTGTATGACAAGTTTTCGTATTCTAATCCTTCATCGCTGAATTTTTGTTTCAATAAAGGAATGTTAGATTTCAAGTATTGTTCTACCGCTGCATCTCCAGGTAAGAATTCTGCTGAAATTTTACCGTCGCGGTTAACTTTCAAGATTACTGATAAATCTTTGTCAAAGTCAACACGGAAGGATTTGTTTGTTTCTTGAGATTCCTTTAAAGCATTCAATAGGCTCTTTGAAACTTTTGCTGAATGTGCTTCTTCAACATCTTTTAATGTTGCTTGATTTGCCATATCAGTTGCTTTGTTTTCTTGTGAAACTTGATTGTTATTTTCAACTAAATTTTGGAAGAATTTAGCGTCCGCTTCTGTCATTTTAATTGATTTTTCTTCAGCCTTTTTAGCAGATGATGCAGAGCTAGATTTGCTTGCTTTCTTAGAATTTGTTGTTGACAAGTTTGCATCAATAAATTTAACAATGTCGCTTGTTTTTGAGGTTGTTAAATTTTCTTTCAAGTCTTGTACAGGCGAAATTGGAGCGAAAGTAATAACTTTCATGTCTTGAGCAGGTTTTTCTGTTTTGTTTAAATCAACAGGCTTGATTTCTCCAACTTCTGTTGCTACTGTATTTTTAATGATGTTTGCATCATTGTCAACTTTTGAATTAGAAATAACTGATTTTTTGTTATCAGATTTTTCTACTTTTGAAACTTTTTCATCTTTTAACAATGATTTGATGTTGTTACTTACAGCGTTAGCTTTTTCTAGCGAACTTGTATTTTTTGCAAATTTGTCGTTAGCTACAAATTCGATTTCATCAGTAATTGCAGGTTTAACGTCTTTTGCTTCAACGTTTTTAACTTCTGCTTTTACATCAGTTTTTATTTGAGTTGTATCGTTTTTAACCTCAGTTTTTTCATTTTTAACGTTATTTTGAGGTAAGTTAGCTTTGTTATTATTTTTAGTAACATTTGTAACTATGTCATCTTTAACGAAATCTAAAGGTTTAGAGTCTGCTTTAGCGATTGAACCAACAACCTCTACGTTGTCAGTCTTTTCTGCAATTGTTCCTGCAACCTCAGGCTTTTCAGTTGTTTTAGCAATAATTTCACTTGATTTTGTATCTAAAGTGTCAACTTTAGCTGTTGTTCCTGCCACTTCTGGCTTGTCAGTAGCTTTTGCGACAGTTCCTGCAACTTCATTGTCTGGAGTTTCTGTTAATTTGTCAGAAAATACTGTGTTGATTATATCAAAGTCAACAGGGATATCGTTTTTAGTAGTTTTGTCAATTACTAAATCGTCTGCCATTTTTAAATTGTCTGAATTGTTTGAAATTTCAACTGTATCAACATCGCTTGTAACTTCTGCGTTGTCGTTCAAGTTTGATTGTTGATTTCTATTATTGCTTGATAAATCCAATAAATCAGAGTCGTTAGAGTGTTCTCTATTTAATTTTGATTTATCATTCTTTTCTGTTTCAATTTCTTTGTCTGATTTAATTGCAGTTGAAACTTGTGCAATTTGGTTTTCGTTTTTGTTAGCTTTTAATTCAATTTGCTTGTTGTTTACCAAAACGATTTCTTTTACAAGTTCTTTTTCTGCTTTTTGATGAATAGAAAGTTTTTGGTTTTGAGTTAAATTTTCTTTATTCAAAGTTTTGTCAAAAGAGGTTTTATTTTCTGTTGTAGAAATAAATTTAAAATCTTTTGTTGCATCAGCATTTTTGCTAGCAGTTTCAGTTACGTTTGCAGGTTTAACATCTGTTTTAGCGTTGTTTGCAACATCAATGTCAGACATCATAGATACTGCATCTTTAAATGAAGTACCTTCAGCTGTTTTAACCGCAGGCTTTGTGGTTGTAGCTTGTGCGATTTGAACATTGTTATCAAGTTTTTGTGCTGATGTTTTGTTAATTTCCATGTTCTCTCTCTATTTCCTTTTGATATTGCTCTAGCAACTCTTGCTCTTCTCGTGTTTCTCTCGATTGTTGGAAGTACCTTTGAACGCCTAGCTCTGACATATTTTTTAATTCAGCAGCTTTTTCTTCTGCAATGTATGCGTCTCTAGATTTTTCCTTGTGTTTTTCAAGTACCTTTACTGCTTGTTCTAATTCTACAAGTTTTTGCATTTCTTGTTGAACTATTTCCTCTTTTTCTTGTCTTACAAGTTCAAGCTGTTCGGCTTTTTCCCACAAGTGATGCAAGTAGTTGTCGTATGCTTCCATCATTGTGAAGTCTGCGTGTCTTTGGTTTTGTTTTGTAGCCTCAATTTCAGCATTGTTACGTTGAATATCTGCCTCAGCCTCGTATAACGCTTGCTGAGCTTTTTGAAGAACCATTAATTGCTCTTCTTTTTTACGTATTCTAAAATCAAGTACTTTTTGTAGTCTATAAACGAAAGGCATATTACACTCTCACGTTAACATTATGGGGCATAATGCATTAAGTTTATACATCTATTTGTATGATTTATTTAATAATTTATTTTAAAAAGTCAACAATTTTTAAATTTGGGCAACAATTACTCTGTCAATTTCTGCTAAATCTTTTTCTATTTGAATATTTTTGTAACCATTATTTTCTAAAATTTTTTTTATGTCTTCGCTTTGCCCTAAGCCCATTTCAAATAATAAATATCCGTTTTTGTTTAGATGATTTTTGGCTTCTTTTGTAATTTTTTTATAGAATTCTAACCCTTTTTCGTCACTTGTATAAAGTGCTAAATCTGGGTCAAATGTTACTTCCTTTTGAATTGTAGCTTTTTCTGATAATGGAATGTATGGTGGATTAGAAATAATTAAATCATATTTTTCGCTAACGTTTTCAAACAAATTTGACTGTAAGGTTTTAACTTTTTCGCTCAAGCCTAAATTTTTAATATTTTCCTCTGCAATTTTTAACGCGTTTTCTGACACGTCAAGAGCTGTTGATTTGCCCAAGGTATATTTAGCAATAGTGCATGCTAAAATGCCCGTACCGGTTCCGATATCAAGCGCAGATTTAAGGTTGTTTTTGTTTATAATATCAATCGCTTTTCTTGCCAAAATTTCGGTTTCATCGCGAGGAATAAGAGTATCTTTAGAAACCTTGAACTTGTCATTCATAAAGTAGGTAAATCCTAAAATTTGCTGAATCGGCATACGAGTTCTAGCGCGAAGTTGTGCTTTTTCTTTTACAAGGTTAAGTTTACTTTCGTCTAAGAGTTTGCCCATAATGATATCAACGGCGCTGTAACCGCAAAAATGTTCAATAAGCATTTTTACTTCGGCATTAGCCTCATTTTGCTCAATCCCCGCAGAGGTCAATATTTTCACTATTTCTACTATACTCATCTAAAATCTCACTTATCATTGTTTTTAAATCGAATTTTGACAAATTTGTTGTATCTTTTTTGTCGATATTATATTTTTTGCACAAACGCTCGTAATAATAAAGTTGTTTTTTTGTTGGTGGTTCTTTTTGCATTTTTACATCTTGCAAGAATTTTCGTTTTTGTTTTTCAAATGCTTTTTGAGCCTCAATTAAAGGCTTTTGCGATTCCTTGTAATTGTAATAAGATTTGCACTCTTTTAAATATAAAATTGTGTCAGATTGGAAATCTTCATCATAAAGAAGATTTTCCAAAAATTCAAAATGAGGGTTGTTCATTTTGAAGTAATATTCTTCATCTTCGACAAATTTATCATAAATTGTTTGAACGTCAAAGTCAGGACATTTTTTTACTAATGCCCTTAAAAAATTACATAACGCTGATTTTTGAGTTTTGCTCAACGTTAAATAAATTTTATTTTTAACGTATGACATAACATAATATTAACGCAAAATATCTTTAACAGATAATTTTTCGCCGATTTTTGCGTGGTGGAATGCCAACATTTGTTTGTAAATAGGATTTGAAACATTTGAAGTTGGAACTGAAACTGTTTTTTCTTCTTTTTCAACAGGTGCTTCAACTTTATCTAAAACTTGTAATCTAATTACTTTGTTATCCATTTTAAAATCCTCTTTAAATCTCTCGTACTTATATAAAGAAAATTTTTAGAAAAAAATTGCCTTTTTTGTATGATTTTATATTAACAAATCTTTACAAAATTGTAAATAATGTGTAAAATGTAATTTATAAAAAATGGTTTCAAATCATGTAGTCATCATGGTTTTAGCTGTTTGTAAATTTTTGTAAAATTTTGCAAAACTTGGCTAAAATCATGACAATTACCGAGAGAGAAACCACTTTATATAAATATAGTATCAGTATAATTATGGATAGACTATGGCGTTAACACTAGATAACATCAGACAACTCTATAATTTACAAAAGGCTTCTGACAAAGAGGTTATGGAGTTTGCAAAAGCAAACAACATAGAAATTAGTTTGTCAGGGGTTAAGAATACTGCAAATTTAAATGACTTAAAAGGAAACGTAGGTGGTTCTCTGTTTGGTGCAAAACAACAAGGAACTCAACAAAAAGTGCCTACAACATTTACTCCACAAACAAGATTAACTTTTGGAAATTCAAAACAGTATCAACTTGGTAATCAACCACTAAGTCAAAATACGTCTATTTTTGGAAAACAAACATTAAATGGAAATAACAACATATTTGGTTTAGATACTACATTTAACCAAAATGTGTCTGGTAATGTTGCTCAAGCCGGTTTTACTCCGCAAACAAAGAAAACATCATTGTTAGACAGTTTCTTATCTAATTCAATGTTTAATTTTAGTGTTTCTAAAAAGCCGGAAATTACCTACGTTGACGGTAATGCCGAAATTGATATGAGCAAAGTTAAGACTCAAGAATTCATTGATGGTGGAAAATTGCGCTATACAATGGAAGACGGTTCTGTTGTAGAAAGACAATTGTCAGATGAAACAATTGCAAAAACAGGTGCTACTGCACAATATTCAAAAATTGAATATGTAGACGGAAAAGCAATTTACTACGATACTGACGGAAAAGAAGCTAAAACTCGTGAAGTTCGTTTTGGCGAAAACGGTTACGTAAAAGACGGCAATTCTATTGATGAAGATTTAGTTTCAGTATTAGGTCAAGATAAACTTGATAAATTAGCAGGTAAAAAAGCTAAGGCTGACAATCTTTTAGCGCAAATTAATGAAAATTTGGCAGACCTTTCTGATGAAAAAATTGCTCAAATTGCTCAATCAGACCCTGAAAGAGCCGAACAAATGAAAAAAGATAAGGCTAAATTTGAAAATAGAAAAGCTAAAGTTGAACAAAGTATGTTCAAGGAAAAAGAGTCTTTAGCTAGTGATTACATTAAAAAAGTATATAAAGAATGTGATGGCGATCCTGAAAAGATTAAAGCTAGAATTAATAATTTAATTAAAAACTCTGATATGGATACTGAGGCTGCTCAACAAATGGTTCATATCTTGGGTAGCTTTGTCGAAAGAACTAAAAACATGTCAAAAGAAGAAATAGCTACATTCTTTGAAACAGCTATGGACGCTTCAATTGCAGGTGGTGCTGATAATGCTGCTGCAATGGCAGACCCTGTTACTCGTATGAGTGGTAAAAAAGGTAAAGCTATGTTAGATGCATACGCTACTGCAGCCCAAAATACAGGTAATGAAAAAGTTGCAACAGATGCATTAATTGAAAATATTGATAATACAGTAGATGCTGATACAGGCGAAGTTGATACAGAACAAGCAACAAGTATCGGTAGAGCTGTTACTCAAATGGCTGGAGATACAGGTGCTATCGCTTTAGGTCAACGAGTAAAAGATACGGATAGTGATGATTTGAAGGTTGCTACAAATACCGCAATCGATGAACAAGCTGCAAGAACAGGCAACAAAGAAGTAATGGAAACTTCTATTGATGTTGCTACATCTATTGAAGATGCCGACAAACAAGTTCAAGCCAACGAAAATGCTCATAAAACTTATGAAGAAATGGGTGCATCAGATAAGACAAAACAAGCTCGTGCAGAGATTGTAGGTTCTCGTATCGGCGATTATCATGAAGATGCTCAACTAAGTGTTGACGAAACTGAACGTAAATATGATATAGAAGATGCATACAATTTGGCAGCATCACAAGCAATCCAAAATGTTGCATCTAAAAACCAAACAGAAATGGTTCAAAGAACTATAGATTCTGGTAACGAAGAAGCAATGACTAACGTTGCTGATCATGCCTACGAATTAGATCCTGACAATGTTGAAGATGTTGTTAAGATGTTGAAAGAACAAGGTTCTGACAAAACTAAACAAGCGTTAGAAGAGGCTAAAACTCGTTACGAAGAACAAGCTAAGCGTGATAAAGAAACTGCAGAGGCTAAAAAAGCAGAAACAGAACGTGCCAAAGCTGCTCAAGCTGAAGCCGAAAAAGCTAAAGCAAAAGCAAAAGAACAAGAACAACAAGCTAAGGCTCAAACTCAACAAGCAACTAAAAATACTCAAACCGTTGCAAAAGGTGACGGTCAACAAGCTAAGACTAGTTTCTCAAACGTAAGTATTTTAAAAGCAATTTCAACAAAAGAATTCAAAGAAAAATCAATTGCTGAAAAGAAAGAAGTATTTAAACAATTAAATACAAGAGAACGTGCTCAAGCTATTGGTGAAATGGTTGAAACTACAGATGCCACATCATTGAAGAGTATGATGTTTAGCAGTTTCAAAACTGATATTTTGAAATATTTAGTTCAACATGCAAACGCTCAAAATAACCAAAAATTGCAATACGTTGAAAGATTCTTATCTCCAACAGATAAAAAGATGCTTGAAAAAATGCAAGAGGAACACGAAAAAAATAAACTTATATTATAAAATATTAGTAAAAAGGCGGTCGGTGAATTTCACCGACCGCCTTTTTGTTTATCTTAATTTTGAATTAAGCGTGTTCAATTTGTAAAGTAACAGTTGTTAAGTCACAAACTTCACTTGGTCCAAAGTATTGGATAGCACCTGGGAATAAGTAACGGTCATTCATTGCCCATTCTTCTCTCATAGCTTCTAATTCTTTGAATACTTTGCCGTCTAATTTGATTAATGCTTTTTGGATAACCGGTTTCATTTCACCGTGACGTTTTTCCATGTTCATCATCATAGTTAGAGGAACACCGCCAGCAACCCATTCTTTAGCCGGTTTAATCAAGTTTTTAACTGATGATAAGTAACCTGTTAAACCGAAGTTGATTAAAGCAAAAGCGTTAAAGCCTAATGAGTAGCAATAATCAGCATCAAAGTTTGAAGGGAATGCACAACGTCCTTCATAACCGAAGAAGTGAGCTTGATCTGAGAATTTACCAACGTAAACGCCTTCATCTTTTAATTCGTTTAATCTTGTTCTAATCATTTCAATTAATAATTTTTCTGTTTCAATTCTAGAAACTTGAACGTTACCGTGAGGGTCTCTGTCCATTAATAATTGAGCTTTGATTAAAGCTGGTAAGCTCATGAACAATTTTGCATTATTTTCATCTAATTTTGATGCAATAATTTTGAATTTTTCTTCTGAACGAACGTTTTGGTAAGTTTCGTCAGTTTCTAATTCGTGAGTTAAATCGTTCAATTTAGAAATTAAATCTTTCATTTCTGGAATGAATTCGATTAAACCTTCTGGAACGATTACGATACCGAAGTTTTTACCATTTTCAGCACGTTTGCAAATGATTTTGCACATATCTTCAACGATTTGGTTTAATGACATTTTCTTTTCTTCAACTTCTTCTGAAACTAAACAGATGTTTGGTTGAGTTTGTAATGCAGCTTCAACTGCAACGTGAGAAGCACTTCTACCCATGATTTTAATGAAGTGCCAATATTTTTTAGCTGAATTTGCATCTCTTTGAATATTACCGATTAATTCAGCGTAAGTTTTTGTAGCTGTATCAAAACCGAAAGAAACTTCGATTTGGTCGTTTTTCAAGTCGCCGTCAATTGTTTTAGGGCAACCGATTACTTGAATACCTGTATCGTGTTTAACGAACCATTCAGCTAATAGTGCTGCGTTTGTGTTAGAATCATCACCGCCGATGATAACAACAGCAGAGATGTTCAATTTTTTACAAACTTCTAATGATTTTTTGAATTGTTCTTCTGTTTCTAATTTAGTTCTACCTGAACCGATGATATCAAAACCACCTGTATTTCTGTAAGCATCAATGAATTTGTCATCAAATTCTACGTATTTACCGTCGATGATACCAGATGGACCACCTAAGAAACCATACAATTTGTTTTCTTTGTTAGCTTGTTTTAAAGCGTTATATAAACCTGCGATAACGTTGTGTCCACCAGGAGCTTGA
>CALAFU010000265.1 GCA_937891325.1 uncultured Candidatus Melainabacteria bacterium
ATGCACTGTGTTCAGTATCCATTTCTTTCATTTGTTGGTCTAATTTCTTTTCTTTTGTGTTGATTTTAGCAGTTGCTGCGTTGTATTCAGCTTCAGCTTTTGCTAAATTATTATCTTCATTTTGGATACCTAGCGAAACATTGCTTGAAACAGATGTATCAGACCATTTTGTAACACCATCAACAGTTGATTTTTGTTGTAAAGAGAATTGACCTGATTCAATCATTTCATACATTTGAGAAGAAGTAATTTTACTGCTATTACATTCTTTACCATCCTTATCAACTAATTTGAAACCATATTTTGACAAGTTGCTTGGTGTTAAATCTATTTTTTGAGCTTGACCTGATGAGTAATCTGTATAAGTCAATTTACTTGCATTTAATGCTGCAGTGTATTTGTTTGCAACTTCTTCTGATTCATCAGCTAATCTGATTTTTGTATTTGAAATTTGTTGTGAACGAAGTTCGATATCGTTCATTCTTGTTGTAATCGCTAACAATCTAGCTTGTGATGCTGACATACCCATAGGCTTTACTCCTTTACACGATATCTGATAACTTACATTTTAGTTATCGGCTCAAACGCATGTAAACTTGAGGGTTTTAGCATGTTTTGTTACATAAGTTTACAATATGGGGACATGAAGCAAGTATATCAAGAACATGAATTTTAAAGGTTTTTACATGTTTTCTTCAAAATAACCAAAAGATTTTAAAGTTTTGTCTTTTTTGCGCCAATCTTTTTCAACTTTTACGGTCAAATCAAGGTAAACTTTTTTTTCTACAATTTCTTCTAATTCAAGTCGGGCTTGGGTTCCGATAGTTTTTAGGAGTGAACCGTTTTTGCCAATAAGGATACCTTTTTGACTTTTGTGTTCACAATAAATTGTTGCATAAATTTTGTCGATGTTTTCTTCTTCGCGATAATTGTCAATCATAACGGCGATTGAGTGCGGAATTTCATCTTGTGTGTTTAATAATATTTTTTCGCGGATAATTTCTGATGCAACATCACGCATAGTTTCTTCTGTCAAAACGTCTTCAGGGTAAAGTAAATCACCTATTGGAAGTTTTCTATATATATTATCTAATAATGTATCAATGTTTCTTCCTGTTTTTGCAGAAATTTTTACCGTTGGAAGATTTTTTTCAAAAAGAGTTTTGTAACTTAATAGATTTTGTTCAACTTTTTCTAATTTTTTAACTTTGTCTAACTTGTTTAAAACAATGATAACAGGTGTTTCTGTTTTAGAAAGAATATTTTCTACAATCCACTTGTCGCCTTTACCGGCTGGATCTGAAGCATCAACTAAAAATAGAATTAAATCACTATCAGGAACGGCAATTTTAGCTTCATCAAGTAAAAATTCACCAAGTTTGTTTAGCGGTTTGTGAACTCCAGGGGTGTCAACAAAAACGATTTGACCCTTATCTGTTGTCAAAATACCTTTAATTCTTTTTCTTGTAGTTTGGGCTTTGTCCGTTGCAATAACAATCTTTTGTCCAAGTATTTGGTTCAAAAGTGTTGATTTGCCTACGTTAGGTCTTCCAATAATTGTTACAAATCCGCTTTTCATAAAATTAGGATATCATAAACAAGACGTTTTTATTCAAAAAATCCCTCAAATGTAGTATTTTTGTCGTCGCTCATATATTTTTTATTATTATAATGATAATATTAATTTTAGGAGACTATTCCGTGAAAAAAGAGATAGTAAAATCAACAATTTTATTAACTGCTTTATGCTTTGCGCTGTCGCAAAGCGCTTTTGCTGCGGAAAATAAAGAACTTGTCAGAATGGATTTAGATCAAAATTCTGACGGTTCTGTAAAGGTTAATATTTATACTGACAAACCTTATACAGAGCAAATTATAGTAAATAAAAAACCTGATAATAAATATGTAATTCTATTACCAGAAACAGTTAATGCAATGGGTGTAAAACCTGATGTTTCAGGACTATCAAACGTAAAGGGTGTTGATGTAAAAACTCAACAATATTCATCTTTACCAAATAAAGGCTATACAAAGATTACAATTGACGGTAAAAGACCGATTGAAGTTGTGCCACAAACACATGTTTCTCGTACAATGCAAGCACCAAGAAGAAGTGTTGCAGAGCAAACTCGTAGTGTAATGTCACAATCAAATAGACGTCCTTATGTTACTCCACAACAAGTGCAAATGACAGTTCCACAAAGAGTTTTGAACCAATCAAGACCGGTAACTCATAGCGATTTTGTGCCAGCTTATGAACGTCAAAGACAATATAACGCTCAAAATGCGTCTAGACAATATTCTCAACCAACACAAAATTATGTTTCAAAACCTGTTCAACAAACTCGTCAAGAGACGGTTGTTTCACAACCTCAAAGAGCTGTTCAACAATTTGCACAAACAGTTCAACAAGCGGTTCAACCTCAAACTCAACAGCAAACACAATTGATTGAAACAACTCAAACTTCAAATAACGCACTTACTGAAAATGAACAAGTAGCGTTGGAAGATAATAATAATCAAGCAATTGACGATGCTACCGCAAAACAATTAGAAGCAAATGACGATGATATTACAGAAGATGATTTAGCCTTCTTCAAAAAGATTATCAGATTTAAGCAAAAAGTAGCAAGAAAGATTAAACAAATTCTTTCATTTAGAATTTCCTTCTCTACATTTATGGGCTTAGCTCAATTTGCGTTGTTAATCGTTCTAGTTAAAATTATTGGCGATTTAGTAAAAAGAATTCAATATCCAAACGGAGAAAACATTGAAACTCGTCCTGTAACAAAAAGATTAATTCATAACAATGATGAAACTTTTGATCAGGCTTATCCGTCTTATTCAAATATGGACGTGTACAATACGTCTAGAAGCAATTTTGAGGAAGATAACAAGGAAGGATTTAATATAAAACCACTTTCAACTTCATCAAGTTTTGCTAAAAGTAATAATCTTTACTCAAACGGAAATATGTTGTATAATCAACAACAGCCAGCGAGTCAAAGTTTTATTCAACACAATGATTTTTATCAACCATTGAATAAGATTAGTAAGGAAGAAAAGATGTCAATCTTTGATGAAAATGCAGAAGATATTGAACGCACAATATTCAAAAATCCTTTGAAGCAAATCAGCAAACAAGAAGAACAAACTTTGTTTGATGAAGATGAACCAGCTTCGTTCAATTCTCCATTTAATAATCAAGAAGATTATTCAATCAAAGAACAAGAAGATGAATTTTTCAACTATAACGGTAATTCTGGAAACGATGAAGATTTCTTTATCTTTGAAGATGACGATGAAGATGAAGACGATGTTGAATACCAAGAAGATTACGTTGATGAAGAAGACGATGCCGAATATGATGAAGAAGAGTCTGATGACGATGAATATGAATACGAAGATGACGGCGAAGAATATGATGAAACAGATGATGTAGAAGATGCAGATGCGCAATCTCAAGAACCTGAACCTGTTTCGGATCCGTTTGAACATTTAACTGTAAAATCAAAATTCGTAATTGATGGAAACAGAGGCTTTGCTCTTGTAAGCGTAGATGGTTTAAATGCTCTTATCGGTTATGTAGGTTCAAAAATCAGCGTTATCCGTAAATTTAAAGAAGAAGTTAATGAAAAAATGCAAGTTCGTCTAAATGAACAAGCAGATGAAAATACGCTAATTTATATTATTAGGGTTGGCAAATTCAAAACTTTGGTTGAAGTTAAGCCAGAGTCTATTAGACAGTTGTTGGATTTATAATAAACTATGAAAAAACTGCTAGTTTGTTTAATCTTTGCTTTAACCTTTTGTACTGCGTGTTACAGGCATGATGATACGCCAACGATAAAATTTGCAAGTTGGGGTTCGCAATCAGAGGTTGCGATTTTAAAACCTTTGATTGAAGATTTTGAACAAAAAAACGGTGTAAAAGTTGAGTTTATGCATATTCCGCAAAACTATTTTCAAAAATTACACCTACTTTTTGCTTCAAACATGCCACCAGATGTGATTTTTATAAACAATCTGTATTTGCCTGTTTATGCGGATTTTTTAGAGGATTTAACTCCTTATGCTGATAAAGAGGTGTTTTATAAAAAATCTCTTGATGCGATGACTTATGCCAACAATGTTTTGGCTGTTCCAAGAGATGTTTCAAACTTGGTAGTTTATTATAATAAAGATCTTTTTGACAAGTACGGAATTGCTTACCCTAACAAAAATTGGACGTTTCAGGATTTGTTAGAAAAATCTTTAGAATTCAAAAAACATAATGTTTTTGGAATTAGTTTTGAAACTTCAAATTTGTTCTATTTGCCGTATTTGATGAGTGAAGGCGGTGGAATACTTTCTGACGATTTAAAAACTATCATAATCGACGAACCTCAATCACAAAAAGGGTTACAGTTTTATGCAGATTTAAGAAATAAGTATAATGTTGCACCTAAAAAATCGCAAAGTGCAAGTGCAACAATGGCGCAAATGTTTTTGCAAAAACAAATTGCAATGCACCTTTCAGGTCGTTGGTTAGTCCCAAAATATAGAGAGGTGGCAGATTTTAATTGGGATATAATTAATTTTCCGAACGGTGAAAAAGGTAGCGTAGTGCCAATGGATGCTTCAGGCTGGGCTGTTTGTAAACAGTCTAAGCAAAAAGACTTGGCGCTAAAATTTGTTCAATACTTGTCTTCAAAAGAGTCTATTGAAAAACTTACACAGTCAGGCTTAATTACACCTGCAAGAATTGATGTTGCAAATTCTGAAATCTTCTTGAAGGGTAAGCCTCAATCTTCACACGTATTTTTAGATGTAATTGAAACCTCAAAGCCAACTCCTGTTTCAATAGATTATCGCGAAATCTCTGACAAAATAGACATCAAACTAGAACCTCTGTTTGAAAAGTAAATATTTGTCATATTACTTCAATATATTTTAAAACTACGGACTTGAGGAAAATTCAAAAATTTGTTATAATAATAAAATAACAAGGAGAAATAATATGGCTGAAATTATTGACAATAAAGCCCTTCAATTTTGGGGGGGGGGGGGTAAACGCTAGTAATAACGCGACTTTTAG
>CALAFU010000266.1 GCA_937891325.1 uncultured Candidatus Melainabacteria bacterium
TTATTTATGCAAAAAGGCTTGCCATTAGCGCAAGTCTTTTTGCTTTTATTATACTGTTATAATTTACTAGCCGTTTTGGCAATATGTGAAACTCTTTTGAACATTCGCATCAAGAATTGATTTTACAGAGTTGTAATCGTTAGTTAATGATGAATATTCGGTTTGAAGTTTGGTCAACTGAGTATCCAATTGTTTTTCTTTTCTTTGGATTTTTTGCATTTCAGTTTTCCAATAAGCCTCAGCTTTAGCTGTTGCGTTAGTATCAGTTTTTTCTTCAAAGTAACCAGATGCTTTTGCGGAGTTACCGTTAATTGTATAAGTTCCGTTTTTTAATGCTTCAGTTAATTTGCTTGAATCTGTTACTAATGTATCAGTAATCCAGCCATAAGTATTCAATTTGTCATAAATTGATTTATAGTAAGATGCTTGAGATTCATTAGTAGCTTGTGCTTTTCCTGTACTATCATTTGAACTTTTGTTAGGATTCAAGTAATTTACAGCTGCTTCAAGTTTATTTTCGCCAATAAATGATCCCAATTTTTGTTTGTATTCAGCTTCCCCAATACCTTTTGAGTTAACTGTAATTGTAATCATATCACTAGGTGTGCCATCCCAACTAGCGCCGCGAACACCAATTTTATTTGAGTCTCCAGCTCCTAACGATTGAAGTACCATATCTGTCATACGTCTTAACATTCTAGTTAAGTTTACAGCCATGTGGTCATTAACTGCACTACCGTGAGTTGAAGTTTCCCAAACTTTTGCAATTTCACTTAATGTATTATCTTTACCTTGGTAGTTTCTACGTTCAGTACCGTCGCCCATGTTCCAATCGTACGCATCTTGGCTCATTTTATCGACATACGCTTGTAATTCAGCTGCAATACCAGAGCTTGAACTCTTGATGCCAAAGTAAGAAAGCAACTTATTCATAAAGGCTGTACCAATTGCTTTTACGTTTTTTCGAGCTTGATCTCCAGGAACGCCTTTTTTATCTCCATCTGACGCAATTTCCGTATCACAATTATTACCTTGCCAAATTTGTGTTAAGCTAGACCCATTTCTAACAATGTCATTACCTAGCCATTCATCACCACCAGCATTTTTTATATCTTGTGCTGAAATAGATCCCATAGCATTTAACATGTCTTTAATATCAACTAATTTTTGAGTTTTAGGATATTCACCATAGGTTGATGTAAATTGAGATAATTTTGTTTTGTCTTCAGATGTAAGAGCATTTGTATCGGTTATATTAGTGGTTGTTGTATCAACAACGGCATTAGCAATTTCATCGCTACCTGTTACTTTTTTTACAAAGTCTTTTGCTGTTGGATATATTTGTGTAATATCGCCAGCATTGCCTGATTCAGGTAAACCGTAACTTGCTATTGAAGCTGGAGATAATGCAACTTTATTTCCTTTCATAATAACCGCAGCTGAAGTCAAACCAGCAGCTGCACCTGCGGCACCCATTAAGTTTTCATAGCTTAATTCTGCACCATCAACTGTTTCTAATGTTGTAGCACTAAGCATTCTATTATATTTTTCTGACACTTCATCTTCGTCACGTGCCAAAATCATATTTTGATTTGAAATGCGTTGCATTTGAGCTGACACATCGTTTTGTCTCGATGTGATGAACAATAGTCTTGCTTGTGATGCTGCTAAACCCATAATGTATCTCCGTTGTTTAATATCGTTTAGATATTCAGTGCGTACCTAGAGAATTAATCTCTTTTTTTATTATCTTATTAATCCTCTAAGTGTTTACATTATAATAAACGCTTTTTTCGCAGAAAAATTGACTTTTCCGTAAAAATTATAGCATAAAATTTTACATTTGTTAATATTTGCAATGTTTTGTTACAATTTATATGATTAATAACAAGAGACCCTGAAATAAATTCAGGGTGACTCAGAGCGGAATGCAAACAATAATGTCATTCTGAACTTGTTTCAGAATCTCTAATACTTTACTCACAATTACTGATATTGCATATCGTATAATTTAGACTTGAGGAGTTACCTGAAAGTGGCAGAAGATTTTTATAATACATTTTTTCTTGATTAAATTCGGTATCTTCCATTTTTTTAGGTCTTGAGTAACCTAAATCTTCCAACGAGCAAGCACCACCCGTAATAACTCCTGTACAACGAGATTCAGGCGGAAACAACCACGAGATAGAAAAGAACATTAGGCAGATTATTGCGATTATAAAAATATATTTCATAGACACCAAACTTAGACTATAATTATAGAATAGTCTTTTTTGAGGTCAGTTACATTCCTATAAAGTTTAATTTTTACTTAGCTGAAAGTAGTGATTTTGCAAAGTCTAGGGCTGATTCTGAGTTGTCACCTGAGGCTAGGCTTGCAATAGCCTTAACTTTTTCGTCTTCATTAAGCGCTTTTATTGTAACTTCGGTTTCTTCGTTTTGTTTTTTAGACACTAAGAAATGTTTATCAGCCTTAACTGCAATAATTGCTTGGTGTGTAATTACAATAATTTGTCTAAACTTCGCCAATTCAGCAATTTCATCGGCTACGCTTTGAGCGGCTTTACCGGAAATTCCTGTATCAATTTCATCAAAAATAACTGTATCGATTTCGTCTGATTTTGCAAAAATAGTCTTTATTGCAAGCATTACCCTTGAAATTTCACCGCCAGAAGCAGTTTTTGCAAGTGGTGAAAGGTCTTGAGATACGTTTGTTGAAATATAGAATTCAACGTCATCTATTCCGTCAGATGAAAGCTCTTTCGGTGTAATTCTAATCTCAAATCTTGATTTTGCAAGCTCTAATTTTTCCAATTCGTCAACAATCAAGGAAGACAATACTTGCGCGTAATTTTTACGTTTTGCCGAAATATCTTGAGCAAGTTTATTCAATTTAACAAGAATTTCATCAATTTTTGCCTGTAATTCTTCAACATTTTTAGACGAGAACTCAATTGTATTCAATTCTTCCGATAATTTATCGTAGGTTTGAAGCACTTCTTCAAGAGTTGAGCCGTATTTACGTTTTAATTTATCAAACAAATACAAGCGTTCTTGCACCTCGTTAAGTCTTGCTGTATCACTGTTTACCGACTGATAATAGTCTCTTAGAGTTGAAGACAAGTCGCGTGTAAGTTCTGAAATTTCAATAATAGACTGTTCTGCGTTTTCAAGAGAACTATCCATATCAACTGCTTTTGAAATATTGGCTTTTATTTGCAACAAAGCATCAATCAAAGAGCCTTCATCACCGTTTAAAGCCCAATAAGAAGATTGTGTAAGCTCTTGCAATTTTTCTGCGTTTTCAAGCACGCTCAACTCGTTTTGAAGAGTTTCTTCTTCGGTTACGTCTTCAATATTTGCTTGCTCAATTTCATTAATTTGAAATTTCAGAAAATCTATTTGAGATTCAGTTGCGTTTGCTGAATTTTGAGCCGTTTCTAAGGCGTTTAACAAGCCTTGATATTCCTTGTAAAGCAATTTATACTCTTGCAATTCTTCGCCGTATAAATCACGCGCATAGTTGTCTAAAAGTACAATGTGTGATTTCGGTTGTAAAAATGCGTAAGTTTGGTGTTGAGAGTGAATATCAATCAATAATTCCTTCAACGATTTTACAAATTCTTGATTTACTAAAGTTCCATTAACCCTTGTGCGAGAAGAGGTCGGAGTAATTTCTCTAGACAAAATAATTTCATCTAATGTATCAATTCCATTTTCTTCAAATAGTGATTTTATATTAGGATTTTTAGAGTCTATAAACAGTTCAATAAGTGCTTTTTCAGCACCTTTTTTTACAACGTCTTTTGCAGGTTTTGCACCGAAAGCAATATCAATTGCGTTGATTAAAATACTTTTACCAGCGCCTGTTTCACCGGTAATAACATTTAAACCGTTGTCAAAATCTACGGTTAAATCCTCAATCAAAATATAGTTTTTTACGTGAATTGATTTAATCATAGGCTTCTTGGAGATACCCCCCAATGTAATTTGTCACGTAGAACTGAATAGAATGCATCATCTTGTAATAAAGCCAAATAGGCTTTGTTTTCTGCTTTTTGGATTACGACCTCATTTGAAACATCACATGAATCTGCACCGTCTGCAATCAAGTTAAATTCATTACTTTCGCCTTCTGCTGTTGTAATTTTGATTACCTCGCTTGAAGGTACAACTAAAGGTCTTGCGGTCAATGTGTGAGGGCAAATAGGAACGATTACCAAAGCATCAAGCATTGGATAAATTACAGGGCCACCCGCAGAAAGTCCGTAAGCGGTTGAGCCTGTTGGTGTTGATACAATTAGTCCGTCTGCAATATAATCGCATACAAATTTGTCATTGATGCTTAATACAAATCTAGATGAACGAGTTGCGCATGCACCTTTGATAACAAAGTCATTTAGTGCATATTTTTCGCCAGATTTAATCATTAAACGTTTTTCCACATTAAATGCGTTATTAAAAACTTTGTCAACAGCAAGTTGAATATTGTCTGCATTAACTTGTGAAAGATAGCCCAATCGTCCTAAATTAACACCCAAAACAGGAGTTTTTGACATAGCATAAAACTTAGATACGTGCAATATTGTTCCGTCTCCACCTACCGCAAAAACAAAATCAAATCCGAATTTCATCTCTTTAATTTCCATAATCTCAGGTTTTGCACCCTTTTCAAGCAGGCTTTGTTCAAGTTTTTGCAACACCGGGTAAGGGTTTTTAACACCCTCATTAAAAACTACGGCGATATTTTTAGTACTAAAATCAACACATTCCATATCATGATTTTACAACGTAAATGTATTTATGACAACTATATAAACAGACGGCGCGGTTATGTTTCACATAACCGCGCCGTCTAAATATTTAATTAATCTTATGCGTTAAGATTTAATGATTTCAATTGTTTATCAGCTTGAGCCTTAACCTTTGCATCTTGGTCGTGTGATGCTTCTTGTAACAATGGAGCTAAGTCCTTTTTGTATTCAGGTCTTGTCATATAGCCGATTGAAGCAACCGCCGCTTCTCTAACACTTGCGTTTTTATTTGTTTTTAATTCGTTTACGATACCAGCCATACCGATT
>CALAFU010000267.1 GCA_937891325.1 uncultured Candidatus Melainabacteria bacterium
GCGATGACGTTTTTGAAGATATGATGGATGAAGCAGGTGAAGAATATGAAACAGATGACAATTTAGCATTGGCACCTTCATATCAACAATCACCATTCACTCAAAGAAATGATAAAGCAGATTTAAAAGTAGTTGCACACCCAAATATGAGAGGCTCAGAAGTTATGATTATTGAACCTCGTTCATTCGGTGAAGCTGGTCAAATTGTTCAAAATTTAAAAGATAGAAAAACTATTGTTTTGAACTTACATTTGTTAGATAAAGAACAATCTCAAAGAACAATTGACTTTGTTTGCGGTGCTGCAAGTGCATTAGGTGGTCAACCTCAAAAAGTTGGTGATATGGTATTCGTATTCACTCCAAACAACGTAACACTAACTGTTGACGCAGCTAAAACTCAAGCTCAACTTAATGATTCATTATGGACAGGTAGAGCATTCTAAATTTTAAAATATGATTTGTGATAGTTGGATTTTTAGGGTACTTCGGTACCCTTTTTTTTAGCCCGAGCAGAGGCACGAACGAAGTGAGAGGTGAACAAGAGTCAACGTAAACGTTGAGTTTGCGTTACGATTGTGAACGTTGCCGTTTAATGCGAGGGCGTATTTGACAGGGACGTAGTATAAACCAAGACGTTGCGGTATCTTTTAATATCTTTAGAAAAGATGCCGTAATAAATACGGCATGACGGAATATTAAGAGTCCGGTCAAGGCATTTGCCTTGACCGGACTCTTAATAACCATTATATTTATTTAATGTTTTATTTATTTTCTGCTTGTTTATTCATAAACGCATTTCTATTTTTTACAAGTTCAGCTGCTGTCATAGCAACACCTGCGGCGATTGCGATTTTACCAGCAAGACCAGCGGTATTTTGTTTAGATACTTTTTGCATTAATTCATTTGCACCAACAACTGTACAAGCTGTTAAAACACCATCAAATGCTGCTTTAGCACCAACTAAAACTTGTTTTTTGTTTGTTTTTAAGAAATTCCAAGTCTTTTTAGCGCCATTTACGACTTTTTTACCAAAATTTGTTGTCTTATCTGCAACATCTTTTGTGATTTCTAATGTATCTTTTGGTGCCTCTTTTGTTGATACAATACCTGCTTGGCACTTACAATTAGGGTCAGAGCAACCAAAATTTGTTGCTGGAGTCATAAAATTTGCGTTAATTGAAGATACGTTCATGATAGTTCCTTATTTTCCTGATACTTATTAAAGCATCGTGAAAATAAAAATTGCCATAATTTCGGCAAATGTTAAGAATCTGTAACTTCTTCAAAAGAGGTTTTGTCAGTTCCACAAACAGGACAAGTATAATCTTCGGGTTGGTCAGCGAATTTTACACCTTCTTTTTCCTCATCGTAAATCCAACCGCAAGGGATACATTTGTATTTCATAATTTTCTCCTTTCATTTTTCTTCTAGATTATTAGTATTAAAGTTTTCGCTTTTAAATTGTCAAGGTTGGCGATTTATGCTAATATTTTTGTATTATGAAACACGAATTTGAACAAAAAGTATTTTATTCTGACACTGATGCTTATGGTGTTGTATGGCATGGCTCTTACCTTCGTTGGATGGAAATGGGGCGTGTTGAGTTGTGCGAAAAAGCAGGCTATTCTCTAACAAAATTGTTTGAAGATGATGTAACTTTGCCTGTTGCAGAAATTAATGTTAGATATAAATCACCTGCAAAATTAGAAGAAAATCTTTTAATAGAAACAGAATTGCTAGAAGCAACAAGAATTTCAATGACTTTTGGACAAAAAATTTATAATGCGGAAAATAAAAAACTTCATATAGATGCAAAAGTTAAAGTTGTTGCAACACACAATGACGGCAATCTTTATAGAAATTTGCCACAAGATTTAGTAGATTTTATTGAAAAGGTTAAAGACTAATGGCAAAAGTTAGATTAAACAAATATATCGCATCAGCAGGAATTTGCTCTCGTCGTAAAGCTGACGAAATGATTGAGCAAGGACTTGTTAATGTAAACGGAAAACGCGTTTCAGAGTTGGGTTATTTGGTTTCAGAAAAAGACAAGGTTTTTATTGAAGGTAAATTAATTCACCCTCTAAAACATGAATATTACCGTTTTTATAAGCCAGCTGGATATATTACAACTGCTGATGATGAAAAAGGTAGAAAAACTATTTATGATATTTTGCCGGAAGAATTGCACAAATTGAACCCTGTCGGACGTTTGGATAGGGAGTCAACAGGCTTGATTATTCTAACTAACGACGGAGAGTTAATTAATGAATTAACTCACCCATCAGTTAAAATTCAAAAGGTTTATATTGTAAGTATTAACGGCAGAATTAAAATCATATTGATCAAATGGCTGCTGGTATTGAAATTGAACCTAACAAAAAGGCTTATGCAGAGGTTGAAGTTTTAGAAATTTCTAATAAATCAACTTTAATGGAAGTTGTTTTGTATCAAGGTTTAAACCGCCAAATCAGAAAAATGTTTGATTATTTAGGTTTTGAAGTTGAATCTTTAAAGAGAGTTCAACACGCAACAATTACTCTAGACGGCTTAAAACGCGGAGAATTTAAGCCAATTAAGCCTAAACAAGTTAAAGAATTGAAAGCATATATCGAAAAGGCTGCAAAAAAATAATGATTAGTATTGCCATTGTCGGAAATATTGCCTCTGGAAAGTCAACCGTAGAAAACGTTTTACGTGAAAAAGGCTATAAAGTTTTTGACTCTGATATTATTGCGCACGAGGTTTTAGAGGATTTATCAGAAAAAATCGTAGAGGCTTTTAAAGATTTTGATATTTCGGAAAATGGCAAAATTTCACGTAAAAAACTAGGTGCAGTCGTTTTCAACAATAAAAATTTAAAAGAAAAACTAGAAAATATTGTTCATCCAGAAATTAAAGACCGAATTAGGAAAATTTTTGATGAAAACAAATTAGAAAAATACCTTTTTGTATCAATTCCGTTACTTTTTGAGGTAGGGTGGCGCAATTTATTTGATAAAGTTGTGTTTATATATACAGAGGATAAAATTCGCTTAAGAAGATTAATGCAACGTAATAATTTTACGGAAGAAGAGGCGTTAGCGCGTATTACATCTCAACTACCACAAGAAGAAAAAGCAAAATGCTCGGACTTTGTAATAGAGAATAATCGTAGTGTCGATGTATTGCAAAAATATATTGAGCGGTTTATAATCCAACTAGAGGATAACGGAGAAACTTAGTGTCAGTTTACTTAGTATCAAAACTGGAAGCCGAAAAGAAGAAACGCGCACAGGTTGTATTAGGTGTTTCTCTGCTTGTTGTTGCGATTTTTTCAATAAGCGTTATCTTCTTCCAACTTTTACTAAGAAACGAAAGAATTGAAATTGAAAGTCATATTACAGAAGTTGCGAAACAAAGCGCACAAGCTGCCAATATTATGATTGCAGGTGATTTTCAAACTCTAGCTTTATATGCACATTTATTAGAAAAAAATCCTCAAGCTCTAGATAAAAGCAAAGTAGATAAATGCTTAGAAAAAGCAATTGTGAATACAAGATTTTTATCAATGGCAATCGCTTATCCTGACGGTCAGGCAAGAATTTATGATTCGAGAAAAGGCTTCTTCCCGTATCAAAATGTAAAATCTTTCCGTTATTTCCAATCTGCCATTAATGGCAAAAACTTCGTAGATTTTATTAACAACTACTATGACGAAGATAAGTTGATTGTATTATTTGCAATTCC
>CALAFU010000268.1 GCA_937891325.1 uncultured Candidatus Melainabacteria bacterium
GTTAAAAATGGGTAATTTTGTCATCGAATTACTTGACATATATAAGGGTGACATAATATTATATGTCTAATTTCTCTGTCATTCTGAACTTGTTTCAGAATCCCCTTTTTCGAGACCCTAAACTAAATTCATGGTGGCATTGAAATTGATTTTTTATAAATAACAAAAGGCGCCGTGGCTTTTGCCACGGCGCCTTACTATTAAACAATTCCTATTTCAAAAGTTCATCTTGAAGAGGAGATTCAACAATACCGTTTAGAGTTTTGTTTACTTCTCTCAAGTTTTTTGCGATTGCTTCGTGCTTGTCTGTCCATACAAAGTTGTCTTCAATAAACTTTTCAGCAGTTTTCATATCGCCTGAAAGTTGAACTTTAATGATTTCTGTAAGCATTTTCTTTGCTGTTGGAACCATTTTTTCAATGTTGATTGAAATTTTACCTTCATCACTAACTTCAATAGCACCTTCCTTCATAAAGTAATAAGATTGCATTACTGTACGAACTCTGTGGGCTTGATTCATTGTTGGTTTTGATTTTAAGAAGGAATTTGTGCCAAAGTTTACGATAATTTGAGTTCTTTGTTCTGGTGTGTACATTCCAACTTCAACAAGATCGTCTAAGAAGGATAGAGAGCCCATATCGGCTTTATTTTCTTCAATAATGTTTCTATATTTGCCTAAACCAGCATCGCCGTCTTTTGGTCCAAGAGAGTGAGCGTTTTCGTGTCCGATTGTGAACCAATGATCTGCATCTTCATAATATAACTCATGGAATTTAGGGTCTAAGATTGCATTTAATCTCTTTTTAATTTTTTCCGGTTGAGAAGTTACTCTAATTTGTCTGTGGTAAACATTTCTTCTACCACCGCCGATTGTTAATGACAATTTGTCACCGTTTGGCAAGTTTTCAGCTAATGTAACGCCACCTCTATAAGCTCCACCGTCACCTGTTAAAGAGATTAAATCAACGTCAACCATTGTTTGTTTTGCATCGCCTGAAGCCGAAATTGTTTGAGTGTATTGGTCTGCAAGTGGCATGTGTTCAGCAAGCATTGGTAAGTATTTTTTTATTGCTAATAAATCTTCGGTACCTTTTTTGTTTACGATACCAACACGACAACCTAAAGCATCTTTAGATTCAGGTGTAATGCCTGCGTCTTTAAGCATTTTGTCTAGTTTTTCATCTTCTAAAACAATACCTGTCATTCTATCAGCGTATTGTTCTCTTGTGATTGTATATTCAAGAGGTGTGTCTTGTAATGTTGCCCATTTTTTGTCTGCGTAAGCGTCTAACATTGGGTCTGCAGTTCTTAAAGCCTTTGCTTGAAGCTCTAAGTATTCGTTAAAATCAGCATTCGTAGAAGTTTTTGCTGCTTCTTCTAACTCGTCTGCGATTTTCATAAATTCTTTTTTGAATTTGTCGCAATAATCAATGGCTTTCAATTTGTCGCCGTCACGTTCTACAATTGAACGTTGGTTAAGGATTTTTGCAACTTCTTCTTTTTCGCCATTTTCAAGCATTTTGATTAAAATTTCGTGAAATTCTTCTTTGCTTAAATCTGCTGGATAAAATGCCTTACCTGCTAATTCTTTTTCACCTTTTGCAAGAATTACCATATTAGTTTCTGTATCAATACCAGAAATACCCTTTTGAGCTGTAAATAATTTTAAAGTCATTTCAGCATCTTTATTGGTTTTTGCGTTTTCTTCCAAGAATTTTCTGAATTCCAAATTTTTTGTATTATCCATCATCATAAATACATCATCAAATATTTTTGCAGTTTTAACCAAGTGTTTAACGGCTTTTTTGTCGCCTTCTGCAAGTTCTGCGTATTCTTTTGAATCAGGTTTTAAAAGAACTTTTGGTGCTAAATAGTCTTTGTTAGTTCTTTTTTCTAATTCTTCTGTTGATAGATTTAATTCGAATTTTGTCATAGTTTTATACCTTATTTTACTGTATTTGCACAGTTTATTATACTACTAATTTTGCGCTTTTTATAGAGTTCTTTAGTTTTTTTTAATATTTTTTACCCTACAAGAGAATAGTTTTTTGGTTTAAGACTTTCTAAAATACTCAAAAAGGAGAAATTATGCTAAATATTTTTATATTGCCAACTTGCCCTTATTGCAAAAATGTTATTGATTATTTGAAGACAACAAAATTGAAATATAATTTGCTTGATATAAACGAAACTCACTATCTTGATGAATTGATTCAACTCGGTGGAAAACGTCAAGTTCCGTTTTTATTCGACAATGACAAAAATGTTATGATGTATGAGTCTGACGACATTATTGAGTATTTAAAGACATTATAAAATTTTATTGTGCTTCGTTAGTATTTGTAAATTCAATAAGTCAATAAGGGCTAAGTGGATAAATCGAACTATAATTAAAATGACATTTTAATTATAAATGACTTATTGTCTTAAGTGCTTATAGACTTAACTTCCTCACTAATTTTAAGTTTTTTATCAATTTTTGAAATTTGTGCAATTTTGTATCTTCACATGTTTTATATCCATGTCGAGCTATGACTTTTAGGAGAACTAAATTATGGTAGATATTCAAATTGGCAAAAAACAAGGTCTTACGCAAGCTGTCGCATCAAAATTAGGCTTGAGCAAGGACGAATGTAAGAAAATAGATGTTTCTGTTTGGCAACAAGTTGTCAAAGAAATTGATAACGAACAACAAAACATAAACAAGCATAATAAAGCAAATCCAAACGATCCGAAAGCAAGTATTTTCTCGGGTGGTAACGATACCTCAACAATTGACCAAAAATCTAATTGGGGTTCAAATTTTATTACTCAAGAAGGCTCTTTCTCTTTGAGTGATGAATCTTGGAATAAAATTTCTGGACTTTTAGGCAAACCTGTTGAAAAGAAACCAGAGGAAAAGCCTGAAACTAAACCTGAAGAAAAACCAGCAGAAGCAAAACCAGAGGCTAAAAAAGCAGAAGGAAAAGTTTTAAAACGTTCTGTTGATGGTGAAAAAACTCAAATTGTTGTGCGCAAAGATGAACATGGCAGAAAGGTTCGTCACGAATTGAACGCAGACGGTACAGAGGGTGATGCTCTTGCTGCAACAAAGACTTTCGGTAAAAACAAATACATCTCAGGTGATTTTCCTGCACAAACAAGAATTTATGAACGAACTGTTGACGGTCAAAAAGATGTTCAAATTGGCGTATACAAAGACGATGACGGAAACAAGGTTAG
This sequence comes from uncultured Candidatus Melainabacteria bacterium, assembly GCA_937891325.1. Classification (GTDB taxonomy): domain Bacteria; phylum Cyanobacteriota; class Vampirovibrionia; order Gastranaerophilales; family Gastranaerophilaceae; genus UBA6984. Next base: position 3,223 of record CALAFU010000268.1, read on the forward strand.
AAAACTTGTTGTAAAAGATGAAAAAACAGGCAAGCCGACTTTAGGTGAGACGCTTATCCCTGTCAAAACTTTTGGTAAAAATACTTACATAACAGAATCTCAACTTAATGCAAAAGTTAAGCAGGATTTGAATTTAAAAGATGGCGAAGAATTGCCAAAAGGTGTTACTGCTGGATATGATGGACAAAAT
>CALAFU010000269.1 GCA_937891325.1 uncultured Candidatus Melainabacteria bacterium
ACTCTGTTCTTGAACTCTCTCAAGAAGAAGCTGAAACTAATGCATGTCGCATTGAGCATATTATCACTCCGACTGCGTTTAAAAAGATTAAAGAATACGTTAAAAATAATAATTTGTAAGTTTTATTTTATAAAAGAAGCGCCGAAGGCAATGCCTTCGGCGCTTTACTATTTTATTTAAAAGCCTACGCTTTTAATTTATTTTCGATTTCTGCAAGGACTGCATCTACCTTATCAAGGTTCTTCACAGCACCTTGAGCGAATTGTGGACGTCCGCCACCTTTACCTTCTGTTGCTGTTGCAATATCTTTTACAATGTTACCAGCGTTTACGCCGTTCTTAACAAAGCTATCTGAAACCTTAACGAAGATTGAAGTACCTGCAACTACAACGATTACAGACTCGCCAAGTTTGTTTGCAAGCATTTCAACACCTTCTTTTAAAGCGTTTGAGTCTAATTGTTCCATTTTTTGTACAAACAATTTTCCGCCGGCAACGTCAAGTGCCTTTGATGCAAACTCTTTGAACTTGTCTTTTGCCTGTGCTGATTTTACGGTTGTAAGTTCTTTTTGAAGCTCTTTATTTTCTTCCATAAGTTTGTCAACACGAGCTTCTACCTCGTCAAAGTGAGCTTTGAATTTTGTTGCCAATTTGTCCATTGCGTTTGCTTTTTCTGTCAAATAATTCAATGCAGCTTTTGCAACTACAACTTCAATACGTCTTGTACCTGCAGCAATTGCAGATTCGGAAACGATTTTTGCAAGTCTTAATTGACCGGTATGAGAAGCATGACAACCTGCGCAGAATTCTTTTGAAATATCGCCAATTGATACAACTCTAACTTCGTCCTCGTATTTTTCTCCGAATAAAGCCATTGCACCTGTTTGACGAGCTTCGTCAATGTTCATAACTTTTGTTTCAACTGATAAATCTTCAGCAATCCATTCATTCATCAAATCTTCTGTCTTTTGAATTTCTTTTTCTGTCATTGCTCTGTCAAAAGTGAAGTCAAATCTCATTCTATTTTCTTCAACTTGAGAACCTGCTTGGTGAACATCACCTGTTAGTACGTGCTGTAAAGCGGCTTGCAACAAGTGAGCAGAGGTGTGGTGAACTTTAATTTGTCCGCGACGTTCTTTATCAACGGTTGCTTTCACGCTTGCACCAATTTCGATTTCGCCATTTACAAGTTCGCAACGGTGAACAAATAATTTGTTTACCTTGAATGTTGTCAAAACTTCCAATTTCATTGACTCATTTTCGATTACGCCAGAGTCACCAACTTGACCACCACATTCTGCGTAGAATGGAGTTTTGTCTAAAACAACATCGACGTAACCTTCGCCGTCTAAAGTTTCAAGAATTTTAGCGTCACATTCTAAATCAGTGTAACCAACAAAGTTTGTAGCGCCAACTTTTTCCTCAACTTTTGCGTATTTGATATCGCCTGTTACAGAAATCTTTTGAGTTGCAGCTTTTGCACGGTCTTTTTGTTCCTTCATTGCAGCTTTAAAGCCTTCTTCATCAGCCTTCAAACCGTTTTCTTCTGCGATTTCTTTTGTTAATTCAAATGGGAAACCGAATGTATCGTACAATTTGAATGCGCTTTCGCCGTCGATATCTTTTTTGTTATCGATAAATTCGTTCAACAATTTGTAACCTCTATCAAGAGTTTTGTTGAAACGTTCTTCTTCTTTCTTAATTGTATCAATGATTTTAGCCTTATTTTTGATTAAATCAGGGTATGCTTCACCATAATTTTCAACAACAACGTCAACTAATTTGTACAAGAATGGTAAATCCATGCCTAAAATCTTGCCGTGACGAAGTGCACGACGTAAAATCATACGTAAAACATAACTTCTGCCTTCATTTCCAGGAATTACACCGTCGTTAATTAGGAAGGTTACACAACGAGCATGGTCTGTGATAATTCTTAAAGAAATATCTGTTTTATCAGATTTTTTGTAAGGTACGCCACTCATTTCAACAACTTTGTCTAAAATTGGACGAAGTAAATCTGTTTCAAATGTAGAAGCAACGCCTTGGCAAACCATTGCGATACGTTCTAAGCCCATGCCTGTATCAACGTTTTTCTTTTCAAGTGGAGATTGGTTGCCTTCTTCGTCTTGATATAATTCTGTGAATACCAAGTTCCAAATTTCAACCCAACGGTCACATTCGCAAGTGTCGATACCACAATTTGGATCATCACATTTGTATTCTTCACCTAAATCGTAGTGAATTTCAGAACATGGACCGCAAGACCCTGAAGCCCCTGGAGGTCCCCAGAAGTTGTCCTTTTTGCCTTTGCGTTTAATTCTTTCGGCAGGAACACCTACACTGCGCCAAATGTCATACGCTTCGTCGTCTGTTTCAAAAATTGTAATCCAAAGTCTGTCTTTGTCTAATTTCAAAACATTAGTAACGAAATCCCATGCCCAAGGAATAATTTCTTTTTTGTAATAATCGCCAAAAGAGAAGTTTCCTAACATTTCAAAGAATGTGTGGTGGCGAGGAGTTCTGCCTACGTTTTCGATATCTGAATCCTTACCGCCTGCACGAGCGCACTTTTGACAAGAAGTTGCACGAGCTGGGTCGTAAGGTGATTTTACAATTCCTAAGAAAATTGGTAAGAATTGTAACATGCCGGCAGTAGTAAGCAATACAGTCGGATTATCAGGAACAAGTGACGAACTTTCAACGATTGTGTGTTGATGCTTGTCCTTGAAAAAGTCTAAATAAAGTTTTCTAATTTCGTTTCCTTTTAACATAAAAATTCCTCTAAATACTAATAAATTATATAAAAATTATACATTAAAAATTTTTAGGTTGCATAGATTTTTTTTGTGTGGTAGAATAAACTCACAAGATGTTCAAAACACATCTACAAAAAATGCAAGCCCTGGTAGCTCAGCTGGATAGAGCAACCGCCTTCTAAGCGGTAGGTCATGAGTTCGAATCTCCTCCAGGGTAATTCTTTTAAAAAGAGGGTTTAAGCCCTCTTTTTTGTTGCGCAAAATATCCAATTATTTTCTCTCGTGCCAAATCCGTTGTAATTTAACGAGTAAACTGATTATGTACGGTTAGATTGATTAATTTGTGAAA
>CALAFU010000270.1 GCA_937891325.1 uncultured Candidatus Melainabacteria bacterium
TCAACAAACATCAGCAAGTTTGTTAGCAACAGCTAACCAAGCTCCATCTATCGCACTTAACCTAGTATAGTTAGGGATAGATTATATAAAAGGGGTTCTGAGTAAAATCGGAACTCCTGATTTAAAAGAAAGAGTAAGTACTTATTAAAAAAAATTATAGCGATCAATTAGTACATACTATGGCATGAATACCCGTGAATGACTCATTTGCGGGTTTTTCTTCATGATTGAAGCAATAAATTAATAAGTCAATAAGTCAATAAGGGTTAAGTCGTTAAGTCGAACTATTATTAAAATGACATTTTAACTATAAATGACTTATCGTCTTAAAGCCTTATAGGCTTATAGCCCGTTGAAAAGATTTTTTCGTGTAGTAAAAAATCTTTTCAACGCAAAAAAAAAACGCCCAGAGTCTGGGCGTGCAGTTTAAAAATTGTTTAAGGGAAATAAATTATAAGAGAATTATTATATTATGTTTTTACTGATTAAACTAAGTTTAATGCAATTGCTGGTGATTGGTTAGCAGTTGCTAACATTGAAGTTGATAATTGTTGAAGAATTTGTTCTTTTACGTAGTTAGAAGATTCTTCGGCAATATCAGCATCTTTAATTGTTGATAAAGAGCTTGTTACAGATGATTCCATAGTTTCAGCAATATCAGCAGCAGAAATCAATCTTTGTTGAATACCACCGATTTTGGTTAATCTGTCTGTAATGATTGCGATTGCATTGTCAATGTCTGGCAAGAATTCTCTTGCTGTGTTGTTGTCTGCATATTTGTCATCAGCACCTTCAAGTTTACCACTTGCGATGTTCAAAATAGCTGATGCATTAGTGCTTGTAAATAATTCTTTGTCTAAATTGATGATACTGTTTTCATCAGATTTAATACCAACTTGTAATTTGATATCATCAGTAATACCGTTTGGATCTTTTGGATTTAATAAGTATTTACCGTTGTATTCAGTAGATTGTGAAATTCTTGTGATTTCGTCCATTCTTGCTTGAACTTCAATTCTGATTGCGCTTAATGCATCTGAACCGTAAGTTCCATTTGCTGCTTGTTCTGTTAAATCTCTGATACGAGTTAAGTTATCGTTGATAACTCCTAAAACGCCTTCTTCTGTTTCAATTAATGTTGAACCCATTTGGACGTTGTCTTGTGCAACTTTTAATGAACCTAATTTGTATTCTAATTTTGAAGAAACTGCCATACCTGCTGCATCATCTTTTGATGAATTAATTTTGTAGCCTGTTGTCATTCTTTCCATTGCTGTGTTCATTCTTGATGTCGCACCGCTTAATGATTTTTGCGCTGTTAAAGACGCAATGTTTGTGTTTACACTGATTTTCATAATAATTCTCCTCTTGAATTTTTTTTTTTTATTTCCTCTTACAGATAGGTTATCGGCACGTAAAGTTTTGGCTTTATACTTTAGTATGATTTATCCTCTATATGGTGTAGATGAAAATTTAAAAGTATTATTATTACTGCGTTTGAGCGAATACAAAAAGGCGTGGATTTTGAAAAAATCCGCGCCTTTTACATGCTTTTTATAACTTTTCTACAACTTTAGTATAGTTTTATATTAGAGAATAAAGTGTTTATATTTCCATGTCATTCTGAACTTGTTTGACAAAGTGAACAAACGAAGAATGAGTTTTGTGAGCCTGTCCCCCGTGTGACAGATCGCAAGGTCTTTCCGGTGAAATCATGCGACCCTGAAATAAATTCAGGGAGACATAATGTCAGACTGATCGTCTTAAAGCCTTATTGACTTAAAGCCTAATTAATAGGCACATCAATAGGTGCTGTAAGAATTACAGTCAAAACTTCATCTTGGCTGAATTCAACAGGTTGACCTTTTCTGAACATGTCAACCACGCTATCACCAAGCCAATAAAGTCCGCCACCAACAGCGCCACCGATAGCGCAAATAGGAACAGTGATAATTCTAGCAGTGCTGAATAGAACATCTTCGCCAATATCCATGCCAAATTCCGTAGAGTTTACTGTGATGTCTACTGTTTTATCCCAATTGTTTTGTAACGCTTCGCCGTAACCCTTGTTGATGTAAACACCACCGTCAGCAGCAAGGTTTACTTTACCAGAGATAATCATGTTCAATGGTAATTGTCTTCCGTTTGGAGTTACGATGTGGTCGAAGTCAACGTAAAGAATACCGCCACGTGAGAAACATTTGTTAGGAACAGCCTTTTGAATACTGCCTCTAATCATAGAACCTGCTGGAAGAATTACGTTTGTAGGTGTTTTTTCGTCGTTGATTAATACTGCGCTGAAATAATCACCTTCGTTGCTGTTTTGAGTGCTGATTGGATCAAGCAATTTGATAGAGAATTTTGTACCTGCTGGAATTCTCTTTGTGATTGCGTTTGATTTCAATACTTGAGCAGAAACAGTGTTTACTGTAAATAATAGCGCTAATAAAGTTATTAAAAATTTAATTTTCATTTTTCCTCCCGATATATATATTTATTCTATATGTAATTGTAAAAAAATA
>CALAFU010000271.1 GCA_937891325.1 uncultured Candidatus Melainabacteria bacterium
AAACTTGTTGACCGTCTTTTACTAATGCTAAATAACCGCTCAATAAACCTTGAATCAAGAATTGAGAGTTCTTCAATTGTTCTGCTAATTCTTGAGCTGATGATGCGTTTGTACCTGTTGAGCCTACGTTGTTCGCAGAGCCTGATGCTTGAGCATTTTGAGTACCATTTGCATCGCTAGAAGAATTTGCAGTTGCCCAATTTGTATAATCTATATTATATTGATTTAATTGAACTTGATATGCTTGATATTTTTGGTCATATTCAGCTTTTTTAGTATTATATGTATTCCATTCTTGTTGGTTTTGATTGTATGCCTCTAAATCTGCTTGATATTGGGCATATCTTTGAGAATTAGCTTCGTTAATTTTTGCATTTTTAACTGATTCTGCTTCATTGCTTACTGTACCTTGTGCTCTTGTCAATGCATTCAATATATTCGTTGCATATTCATTTTCTGGAGTCTTTACAACACCCATAATATCTTTATTGCCGTAACCACCCATATTCATAAATGAACTTGCACTAGCTTGTTTATAAGTTTTTTGCGCACTAGCTTGTGCAGCAGAAAGAGTGTTTGCAGTGTTTGTTAATTCATTTTCATTTAATTTTTGTATTAATTCAGTTAATGAAGAATCAATAGATGCCTTATTTTGTTGGGCTTGATATTTATTTACATCACCCATCATGCTATAATCACTTTTTCCATAATTGTAGCTTATATGTGTACCTTGTGTAGCACAACTAATAGCATTATCAAAACTTGGAATAATTACATCATAATTACTTGATGTTGGTTGATTAGGAGCATTTAATTTTTGGCTTGGAGCTATTGGAGCTGCCTCATTAAATGTTGGAGGTGTTGGAGCAGGTTTACCAACCCATTTTTGAACCTCTGGGTCACTTGCATTTGCAGGGCTATTTGCAGGAGTTCCTGCGGTATTATTTGAACCAGCAGAACTTGCAATTACTCCGTCTGATGTTCTCATTACAGAATAACCTTGTGCAG
>CALAFU010000272.1 GCA_937891325.1 uncultured Candidatus Melainabacteria bacterium
TAAAGCCTCATAGCCTTAATTTTCTGTCATTCCGAACTTGTTTCGGAATCGCATTGTTCTTCCGGAGAGTCTTTGCGACCCTGAAACTAGTTCAGGGTGACATAAGGTTGAGTATTCAGTTTTCATGTCATACCGCGCTTGTTGCGGTATCTATTGAATTGTCCGAGTGTGTATTACACCCTTTTGTCATGCTGAAGCGTTAAATTTATGCATTGTGTGTATAGCGTTGTTATTCAGCATCTCATGTTGTAGAGATTCTGAAACAAGTTCAGAATGACATAAAAGCTATTGTCAAACCTAATATAACACCAGCGCCAGCGGTTCCCGCTGGCGCTGGTAGTCTATAACTCTTAAAACTAATATTTAAAACAAGTATTCTTGGTGCTAGATTTTGGAATCTTATCGAATTTGTTTACTTTTTGATATCTAAGGAACGAACAAGCGATAGGGTCGATTTTAGCGTTGCTTGCATTTGATACAAGAGGTGTGATTCTACCGCTGTTAGTAAGCTCAAGTATGAACATGTTTGGACGAGTACAAGTTCTAGAGTTGTAAGAACAAGAGTTTGCATCAGCCCCGTCAAGATATACAGTTATGTATGTTTTAGCATCTACGTTACCACCAGCCTCATATTCACCAAAGTGGTCTTCAATTTCCCAATAGATACCATCAGCAGTTTTTGCGGTGTAAACGTCAACCCCGTTTCTTTGACCACTAGCTTTACCGTGAGATAATGGGTTAAGTCTAGTGATGAAGGCTTCTGCAAACTTATAGTGATCCTCACCTTGTATGTCGAAGAAACCAAGTGTGTTTCCAGGGATAGGGTTAGAGTTCAAGTCAAATGTGTAATCTATTACAGTGTTAGCCGATGAGCTAGAGCTAGACGAACTGCTAGAGCTTGATGACGAACTAGACGAACTACTAGACGAAGACGAGCTAGAGCTAGACGAACTGCTTGAGCTTGATGAACTACATTGTGGATCTTGTGAACGCCAAATACCTATTCTAGATTTGCTTCCAGAAGCTCCATATGCTGTTGAACAGTCATCAGCAACGCAGAATACGATGCTTGCAGATGAGCTTGTAGCCCCATCTAGACACTTTGAAAATCTGTGAAATCCGGTAGGACAAGACACTCTACAAGTGTTTTCAGAGCTAGAACTGCCTGACTCTTGTAATGTATTACACTTATATTCAAACATGCCTGTACATCTCATGCCCGCTTTGTAACCATCAGAAGTTGATGATAGGTTACACGTACAGTCCAAAGTTCCACTGCTACCTGTGCCTAAAGTACCTGTTTTAAAAGTTGTTGTGTCATCAGGACAATCACTACCTGTAATATAATAATACATGCAGGTGTTCATGCTTGTCATAGGTGTATTCCAATCTACACCAAGAGATAATGTTTTCATTAAATTGAATGAAAACGGTGAGTCACTTTTAGCATTTAGCTGAGCTAAAAGTCTTGAACCGTCTGATTTGTAAGCAACTTCCATTGGGTCAGTTGCGTTTGGGTACAACTCTTTGTCGTAATACATATTTTGTATAATGTCTTGAGTTGTTTTATATGCCTTTTTGAACATTACAACTTCAGGGTCTGGTTTTGCGTTTTGTACCGCAAGAACAGATAGTGTCGCGATTACAGCGATAATCCCTAAAACGATAAGTGCTTCTGACATTGTGAAGGCTTTTCTTATGTTCATACGTGTTCTCCTTATTTTGTTTGTTTCTGTTGCTATTATGTATTGTTTGAGTCAATAAGTCAATAAGGGTTAAGTGGATAAGTCGAATTATTATTAAATTGTCATTTTAATTATAAATGAACTTATCGTCTTAAAGCCTTATAGCCTTAGTGTTCTGTCTTTCCGATCTCGTTTCAGAATCTCTTTTCCGAGACCCTGAACTAAATTCAGGGTGACATAATGTTTAGTTTTGCTTTTTGATGTCCTGTCATTCCGAACTTGCGTTCTACTTTCCGTCATTCTGAACTCGTTTCAGAATCTCTAGAAATCTTCCGACAAATCTCTAAATGTCGGGTTAAGCCCTTTTATAAGATTGATTTTCCAATCTCGATGCCACCGTTTGAGTTGTTTTTCTCGGTTCAAAGCATCCTCAACAAGTGGCGTGCTTTCAACGTAGACTAGTTTATTCAATTTGTATTTTGACGTAAAGCCTTCGATAGCTTTGGTTTTGTGTTCCATTACTCTTCGTTTTATGTCATTGGTAATACCAATGTAAAAAGTTGAGTTGGTTTTGTTTGTAAGAATGTATACGTAATATTCTTTTTGCATATTTTGTATTTTCTGTCACCCTGAATTTATTTCAGGGTCTCTGTTTTTCCGAGATTCTGAAACGAGTTCAGAATGACATAAGGTTTTGTGTTTTCCTTTCCGTCACCCTGAATTTATTTCAGGGTCTCTGTTTTTTCGAGATTCTGAACCAAGTTCAGAATGACATAAGGTTTTGTGTTTTTCTTTCCGTCACTCTGGATTTATTTCAGGGTCTCTATTTTTCCGAGATTCTGAAACGAGTTCAGAATGACATTAAGATTAAATTTTACTGTCTTGATTGTAAGTATCTCTGAGCAACAACATCATCGTTAGGAACTGTAACCTGACCGTTTGCGCGTACTGTAAACGTGAATCGGTCTGGAGTCTTCACTTCGTTTGGATTGCTTGGGTTGTAAGCCTTGTTAGGATTTTTGCTACCGTTGATATCAACCAGAATTGTTGCAGTTGAGTTTACGTTGCTTGCGCTGAACCCGTCTGTAACAGTCCAATCCATACCGTCAGCAGTTTTAAATGTGCAAACATTGTTGGTGCAAGAAATATCTTTTCCTGAAGGTTGCATTGTGTGTGCAAATAAGTATGCGAATTTGTTTGTTGCAGTATATTTTCCTGTATCTCTTGTTGGTACACTTCTATCAGTCAATACAGCTGATGCAGGCGTAATTGTAACATTACCAGCAGTTTTTGTTTCACCTGCAGAACCTATGTTTGGCAATACAGAATCAGTATGACTATTGCCAGCAGGTTTTAGAGTTTCGCCACCGCCTGTTGTACCGGTATCTGTTGTATTTGGCAATGTAAAAGTTGCTGTTATTGGTATGAATGTAGTTGTTGTCTTAGGACAATCTGTTGTCCTAACAAAATCAATAATTCCATCTGAATTTGTTGTTTCAATAGGATTACCATTAGCATCTGTTTTCATACAATATTTTTCGTAAGTTCCGGTAATACTGCCGGTAAAACTGCCGGTAAAACCGCCAGTTAAACCTCCACCTGTAGTTCCCCAAATTGTACAATCTAGTCCGCTATCTGTTATTGCATTAGTAAGGTCAGGTGTAAATAATGCTAATTGAACTTGTCTTCTAACTGCAAATAAAAGATTTTCTCTATATCTTAAATCTGCTGACTTTAGTGGTGGGTAAGCAACAGCATCGTTTGCAATTTCTGCAACAGCTTCAAGAGTTGCTCTATGTGCTTTTTGCAATAACATTTTATCTTTGTTTGGTTTTAAACCTGACAAAGATACCAAGGTGATTACTGCGATTACACCAACAATCGCCATCATGATTAATGATTCTGATAGCGTGAAGGCTTTGCGTGCACCGACTAGTTCTGTTTTTTCTTGTACAAAAGCGCTGTCATTCTGAACTTGTTTCAGAATCTCACGGTTTAGAGACCCTGAAATAAATTCAGGGTGACATAGAGAATTATTGTCTAACATATTGTCATTCTGAACTTGTTTCAGAATCTCACGGTTTAGAGACCCTGAACTAAATTCAGGGTGACATAGAGAATTATTGTCTAACATATTGTCATTCTGAACTTGGTTCAGAATCTCTTCTTCTTGAGACTTTGAAATAAATTCAGAGTCGCATAAAGAATCAACAAAATTATTGTCATTAATACCATTATCAAAAGCAATAGAAAATGCTTCCAAGTCTTTAGTCATATCCATAAGCACTCCTTTTATTCTTAAAAAATTATATTCCGTAATTATCCTACCATTATAACACATGTAGCCATGGACTTGCAATATTTTTGGTTTTGTGTTAATATATATTTACACACAGGGCATGGGTGTACAGAGTACATTTTTTCTTGATTAACCATGACCGTACAATTTACCAACACACTAGGAAATTTTTATGATTAAAAAAACAGCAATACTCACTATTACAATAGTGCTAATGTTCTGTCAAAGTGTTCTAGCTTCAAACGTAAGCGAAAATGAAGTAAAAGCAACAATCGTAAAACACTCAATAGATTTAGGTATTGAACCTGCTTTAGCATTAAGCATCGCTAAAACAGAATCTAAATTCAGACACAATGTAAGAAGCCCTTACGGCGCAGTAGGCGTTTTCCAACTTATGCCTTCTACTGCTCAAAGATTAGGAGTTAATCCGTATTATCTTAGCGATAATATCAGGGGCGGTTTGATGTACTACAAAATGATGTACAAAATGTTTGGCTCAACTGAGCTTGCTCTTGCTGCTTACAACGCAGGACCTGTTGCAGTTGCTAGACAAAAATCCGTTCCGGCTTCAAGCAGACAGTTCGTTAACTCAATCATGTCAGATTATCACTATTACAAGAAAAATCCTGACCAAGCTATAATTCAAGCAGCTAGAAAAGCTCCTAAAGCTAACCACCAATTACCAAAACCAAAAACATCTATGAAGCCTGCTATTTCGACTTCACCTGTTTCTATCAACGGTGGTAAAGACGCAGGACTTGCTAAGCATACAACTAAGATGATTGACGTTTCAGCAACAAAAGCAGTTAAAGACTCTCTAATTTAACAAAAATTTACGTTACTTTTTATTTGGTTTAAGTTACAATTAACCTAAACCAAGCAAGAGGAATAAATGTATAACGAAACTAAAACGCACGAAATTACAGTAGATACGGTTATTTTGACTATCAAAAATAACGCTCTTCAAGCGCTGTTAATTAGGCGTGATAGAGAACCTTTTAAAGACAAATGGGCTATCCCTGGTGGATATGTTCGCATGTCTGAAAATCTTGAACAAGCTGCTGTTCGTGTCTTAAAAGAAAAAACAGACGTGGACAACGTTTATTTAGAGCAGTTATACACATTTGGTGATCCACTTCGTCACCCTGACTCTCGTGTTATCACATGCGTTTACTTTGCACTTGTTAGATACGAAGACGTTAAGGTTGTTGAATCTGAAGATGTTGCATGGTATCCAATTGATGATTTACCGCCACTTGCTTTCGACCACAAAGAGATTATTGATTACACTAGAGCAAGAGTTAGATTATCGCTTAAAACTTGCCCTGTTGCGTACCAATTATTAAATGAAAAGTTCACTCTAACTGAAATGCAAAAAGTTTATGAATTAATCATGGGCAAAAAGTTAGACAAACGTAACTTTAGAAAAAAAGTTTTGGGTACAGAAGGTCTTATTACACTTGATGAATTCACAAAAGCATCTTCTAAAAGACCTGCTAGACTTTACCAATATAAACAATTATACAGTGGCGATTTGAAATCGTTCTTTATCGCTAACAAAGAGGATATTTAAAAATGTTATTAAGTTTAATTTGGATATTACAAGTAGTTTCATCAGTTTTATTGATAGTTTTAATTTTATTACACTCACCTAAAGGTGACGGTATTGCTGCTATCGGTGGAGCTTCTCAAATGTTTTCATCTCAAAAAAGTGCCGAAAAGGGATTGAATAAACTTACAGGCATTATCGCTGGTATCTTTATTGTTTGCACCTTCTTATTAGGCTTCGGCATTATCAAATAGCGAAGTTGGTTGTTATGGAAGACGAACAACAACAACCCCGTTGGTACGAAAATCACCCCGAAATAAAAGAACTTATGGCTTTTATTCGTACTTTAGAGCGCGAACAACAAATTTTTATTACTCAACAGATGTTACAAATCCTTATTAACGAGTGTGATATGGATTTAGACAGCGAATTAACTCGTATTTCTAGAAATAATTACACTTACAAACGCTGGTATGATGCGGATTACGGTTTGTCAGCGTCTTTTGAATTATTAAAGGATTTACCAGACATTAAGCGTAATTTTGTTGTGCGTAGAGTTCTAGCAGAAATCGTTATGGGATTTGCAAAAAGGGAAATTTAGTTATGAAAAATGTTCTAGTTACAGGCGCATCAAAAGGTATCGGCAAGTGCATTGCTCAAGAATTATCTAAAAGTTACAATGTTTTTGTTACTGCAAGAACAGAAAAAGCTTTGAAAGAGCTTAATGTAGCTGGGTATTGCATCTGTGACTTAGAAAAATCAACAGATTTGGCAAAATTAAAAGAATTTATTGAAGAAAACAAAATTGATATTTTAGTTAATAACGCAGGCGAATACATTTACAATCCGATTGAAAATATGGATTACGCGCATATTTCAGAGATTTTTAAAATCAACTCAATCGCACCAGCATTTTTATCAAGCGCAGTTGTTCCTTACATGAAGTCTCAAAAATGGGGCAGAATTGTCAACATTGGTTCAATCAGCGGAGTTATGGGCGAAGCGTTTGCAAGTATGTATTCTGCAACAAAAGCTTCGTTAATAGGTATGACAAAAGCCTTAGCGCTTGAACTTGCATCTGAAAATATCACTGTAAACACAATTAACCCAGGGTGGGTTGATACAGAGCTTGGAAAAGGTTCAATTGAAGACAGTGAGTTCTCTGAAGATGAAATCCTAGAGTGTATT
>CALAFU010000273.1 GCA_937891325.1 uncultured Candidatus Melainabacteria bacterium
TGTTCGCTTTGTCAAACAAGTTCAGAATGACATGAGGTTTAATACCCATACATTATGCAACTAGGTTTAATTTTTGGTTGCCTTTTGCTTGTTGTGCTTCTTTATCTTTTAATTTCAAATATCTTTCGCATTGTTTTGTTTTGTCATAACCTAACAAAACACCCAAAATAAAGTCTTTTTCAGGTGTCAACTTGCCTAATGGAGTGTCACCAAAAGTTTTTACGACATCAACACAAGCCTTATCACCTAAAAATACGTTTAAATTTTTTCCGCCTGGAGCTGGTTGCAAGTGATAGTTCAAATTATCACGTTTTAAACGTGTTTCAATTGCATCTTTATCTTCCATTTGCATTGTTTGCAATACAAGTGGTCTAATGCCGTGTTTATAACCATAAATCTGTTCATTCAAAACTGCAAATTTGTTATTTTTGTATTCTTGAGTTGTAATTGGTGATACAGGTGAAACACTTACCATTTTTTCCTTCTCCTATAAAAATTATCTTAATTCTGTCTATACAAATCCTGTAAAAATATTTTTTGCTAGTTGTTGCAAAAATTCTTTACAAAATGTTAGACAGGCATAACATTTGGGCAAATTGCATAAAAAAAGCGCGAAAGCTGATGCTTTCGCGCTATAACAACATTGTTTGTTTACAGTTACAGTCAAATTTAATTTAACTGTAAAGGTCTATACGGACTCTAGCGTACTATCGCAATTATACTAAGTTCAATGCGATAGATGGAGCTTGGTTAGCTGTTGCTAACAAACTTGCTGATGTTTGTTGAAGAATTTGGTTTTTAATATAGTTTGATGATTCTTCAGCGATATCAGCATCCTTAATCAATGAATTTGCTGATGTCAAGTTAGTTTGCATTACTTGAGCTGATTCCATTGCTGATGTAATAGCTGCTTGCTTACCACCGATTGCAGTTTTTGCATTTGTGATTTTTTCAATTGCTTTGTCTACTGTTTCTAAGTAAGCTCTTGCTGATGCATCACCGTCTTTTTTAGCCCAATCAACATCAGTAAGACCTAAATCATCTTTTTTAGCGCTTTGGAATACAGAAGTATCTAAAGTGATTTGAGAATTTGCATCTCCATCAATACCAACTTGAAGTGTTACAGATGTTGTAGAACCATCTAATAATTTTTTACCGTTAAATTCTGCAGAATTAGCAATACGATCAATTTCAGCAATTCTTGCATTTACTTCGGTTGTGATTGCACTCAATGCATCTGAGCCATAAGTTCCGTTTGCTGCTTGTTCAGTCAAATCTCTGATACGAGTTAAATTGTCGTTGATAGTAGTCATAACACCTTCCATAGTATCTAACATTGATGCGCCCATTTGTGCATTGTTTTGAGCAACCTTTAATGAACTAACTTTGTACTCTAATTTGTTTGATACTGCCAAACCAGCTGCATCATCTTTAGATGAGTTGATTTTGTAGCCTGTAGTCATACGTTCCATTGCAGTGTTCATCTTGTTAGTAGATTTGTTCAATGCGTTTTGTGCTGTCAAAGCTGCCATGTTTGTGTTTACTGTAATTGCCATAAGCGATCTCCTTTCGTGATTGATACACCACAAATCCGTGTAGTGTACTGTTACGCTCCTTGCGTAACAATCAAGTGACAACGATTACATACTTTTTCTATGTATACCTTTATAGTTCCACAGAAAAAATTTTTTCTAACACATGAAATCAAGTTTGTTTACATTTGTTTACAAGCCTAAGAAACACACTATATCTGTAGTTTTTGGAGTTTTTAAAGTGGCTAAAATTAAGACAAGAAACTTTTTATAACCTTTGTTTGTGTTTCAAATTCAAGCAAGAAGGCATCATGACCCGCTGGAGATTCTATTTGTAAAAATGAAACCTCTTTGCCTGTTTTCATTAATGCGCTTACGATTTCCTTTGAATGAGCCGGTGGAAATAGCCAATCAGAAGAAAAACAGATTACCAAAAATCTTGAATTAGTGTGTTTAAAAGCATTTTCAAGAGAACCATATTTTTTCTCAATATCGAAATAATCGCACGCTTTTGTAATATATAAATAACTGTTTGCATCAAATCGGTCTACAAAAACCTGTCCTTGATGTTCAAGATAGCTTTCTACTTGAAATTCGACGTTAAAATCAAAGTCGGGTTTATCTTTGCCTTGAAGTTTTCGCGCAAATTTGTTGTGCATTGCATCTTCTGACAAGTAAGTTATGTGACCAATCATACGAGCGCAATAGCCAAGCCTCTTTCAGGAGTTTCTTTGCCGTAATAATCTCCATTATTAAAGTTTGGATCAGAAAGAATAGCGTTTCTGCCAACCGCATTAAACGCAATCCCTTGCGCTGAAAGTCTTGAAGTAGAAGCAATTACGATAGAATGAGTAACCATTTCAGGATAAGCTAAAGACCATTCAAGCGCCTGCATTCCGCCCATTGAACCGCCTGCAACAATTAGTTTTTTAATTCCCAATTTATCAATCAAGGCTTTTTGTACTTTTACGGTGTCCTCTATCGTAATTACAGGAAAATCAAGCCCGTATTCTTTTTGAGTTGCCGGATTTATTGAACTTGGACCTGTTGTACCTTTACAACCGCCCAAAATGTTTGAACAAATTACACAATATTTATCAGTATCAAAGGCTTTGCCAGAGCCAATCATTTTATCCCACCAGCCCGCTTTTTTATCGCCCTCGTGGTATCCTGCTGCGTGTGCATCGCCTGTTAGAGCGTGAAGAACTAGAATTGCATTGTCTTTGTTTTCGTTAAGTTCGCCATAAGTTTCATAGGCAACCGTAACTTTTTCAAGCGTTTTTCCACAATCAAGTTCGATTGGTGAGTCTAAATCAATATATTGTGTTTGTACATATTCATTTGGCATAATTTATTTATCGCATAAAAATTCTTACTTGTACACCGTCATATTTTTGATATAATAAACCTATAAGGCACATAATATAAGGATTTAAACAATGAGCGGACATTCAAAGTGGGCAACAACCAAACATAAAAAAGCAAAAGTAGACTCTCAAAGAGCAGTTGTTTTCCAAAAATTTTCAAGAGAAATTATCGTAGCATCAAGACTTGGTGGCGGTGATTTGAAAGCAAACTTCAGACTTAGAACAGCAGTAGAAAAAGCAAAAGCTGCTGGACTTCCAAACGATAACATTAAACGTGCAATCGATAAAGGTACAGGTGCTGGCTCATCTGAAAGTTACGAAGAATTAACTTACGAAGGATACGGCGCAGGCGGTGTTGCAATCGTTGTTGAAGCAATGACGGACAACAGAAACCGTACAGCTGGCGACATCAGAAGTTATTTCACAAAATTCAACGGAAACCTTGGTGAAACAGGTTGCGTAGGTTGGATGTTCAAACAATACGGTATGATTACCTTCTCTAAAGATGTTGATTATGACAAATTAGTTGAAGAAGCTATCAACTTAGGCGCAGAAGACTTTTTAGATGATGATGAAGATGAATACAAAATTTTAACAGCAGTTTCTGACCTACAAACTATTTCAGAAGGTCTTGAACAAGCTGGTTTTGAACACATTACAGCAGAATTCACAAGAATTCCAGAAAACACAATTGAAATTACAGATGAAAAAACTGCAACTTCATTGATGAGATTAATCGACAAACTTGAAGAACACGATGACGTTCAAAACGTATATTCTAACGCTGATATTCCAGACGAAGTTATGGAAAAGATCGAAGGAACGTACTAACATCAAAGACTATAAGGCTTTAAGACTATAAGACAATAAGTTCATTTATAGTTAAAATGTCATTTTAATTATATTTATGTCACCCTTGTATATGTCAAGTAATTCGATGACAAAATTACCCATTTTTAACT
>CALAFU010000274.1 GCA_937891325.1 uncultured Candidatus Melainabacteria bacterium
AACAAAAGCATATTTTAAAGAAGACGTTCTTAAGAAGATAGAGAGTTTGTTTGATCATTTTATTGTACGTAGAAGCGGTGGTTTATAATGATTGATATTTTTTCAAAATTAGGTTTACCTATTCCATCAAAAAAAGACATTGTATTTGTTACAATTATTGTTGTTTTGTCTTTAATTTGTTGGAAACAGCATAATGTGATTAATGATAAAGATGAGATTATTGATGGAAAGAATACTGAAATTTCCGTTCAAAAGAAAACAATTTGTGAGCTTGATAAAAGTTATAAAGAGTCATCAGAAAAAATTAATCAGATGAATGCTAAACTTAATGTAGTTGAAAATACATATCAAGCTAAATTAAATGAAATTCTTTTGACAGCTGGAAAATGTAAATCTGATTTAAATCCATCGGAAATTGAAAAGAAAGCTAGAATTGATTTCCAGAAAATTATTGATGATTTAGCACGTTCAACAAAAAAGGAAAGATGATATGTTGAAAAAGTTTTGTATTGGTATTGCTTTAGCAGTTTTATTGTCAGGTTGTTCGCATAAAGAAGTAGCTATTGTTGTAGATAAACCAACCGTGCCAGTATATGTTCCAGCGGAAGTAGCATCACCTGAAATTGTTTTGTTTGTAACCAAAGACAATGAAGGTAATACGTTGTATTCTTTTGATGAAAATAATTTTATTAAGTTGAAAAAGTTTTTATTAGATATAACAAGAAACAATGAATTTACAAGAGAAGTTGTATGCTACTATAATAAAGATATTTGTGAATTAAAAGTTGTTGATAAGAAAAAATGATTAGTTGTTCTGATATAGAATCTTTATCAGTGTTGCAAAAGTATAATTTTAGACAAACTTTTCTAATCGGTGAAAATGTTGAAGAGTTTATTTTTGATAAACCTTTTGTAGATGAAAGGTTAAGAGCATCTGAATTCTTTTTAAAAGATGTACAACAAGGAATTTTATCTTTAGAAAATTTCATTAAATTAAATAAAATTAAAACATTCAATGAATTAACAAAGAAAAGATCAATGTTTGCTTTTGAGTGTTTTGAGACTGAAAATTATGAAAAGACAGTTTCAAAAGAATGTTTACCTATTTTTTGTCGTTTCATTTTAGATAGAAGATTAGCAAAAGATGGTTATTTTGGCGATACTCAAAAGTTTACACAAAACAATAAAAAAGCTATTTTAGTGACAGTATATGAATGTAATTTTGTGTACGAAACCGGGTTACAAAATCATTATACAACTGAAAGTTTTATAAAATCGTTAAAGTTTAGATTTCAACCAAGTTTTGTTTATCGTTCAAATTATGTCCATGAGTTTCAGCATGTCATGCAAATTGTTCATAATTTATGTAATGGTAATAAATATGATTTAGATGGTGATTTAGATAAGATTTTAGGTTTAGACGATTTAAAATTTAATTTCATAGTTGCAATGAAACAAATAGGTCTATTCAAACCGGAACATACATTTGCTATTTTTGAAGATCCTTTAAAAAAATATTTTAATAGTGTTTCAATTAATGAATTATTGTCAAAAAATGACGTAAAATATGTGTTGAAAACAATTAATTCAAAAAATGTAGGAGATGTCTTAAAAGTCAGTGCTATCTTAAATAAAATGACAAATGATGAATTAAAGGTTGAGTTTAAACGTTTTTTAAGAAACGGTGTGAAATGAATATTGATTTAGTTAAACATTTTAAAGACGTTATTTTAAATGCTGAATCTTTAAAAGAAGATGATATTGTTAGGCTATTAAAAGAGCATTTAAATGAGTTTAAAGTAGACATTACAAAAACAGTTTTTGATTCGAAGAAGTTTTCTGAAATAGCTAATGATATTTTTATTGATGAAATTTATCCGTTGTTAAAAATAAATAAATTTGACAATGAAACACAAGAAATTTCTGTAAAACAAATATTAAAAGAATTTCCTGAAACAAGAGGGATTCTTAAACATATTTATTTAAAAATTACAGAAGATGGTGATTTTAATTCAGATTTAGGTTGTATTGTTGCGGAAACAGAAGAGTTGGATAGATTTCGCGTGACAATATTTTTAGGAACATTGTTTTCGACAATTTCTGTTTTGCATAAAAATAGTTTTATAAAGAAAAAGATTAATAGTCTTAACAAAGTTGAAAAGGAAGATTTCTTTAAGTTTTTAATTGGAATATTAGTTCATGAGTTGACACATTTGATTGATTATTTTCGTTACACTAGAGAAGAGCTAATCAAAGATTTTCAGAAGTTTTATTTATTGCAAGATGGTGAACGTAAAGCGTTTGTACAAGAATTTCTATATCATTTTGTTTCAGAAAACGGTGTTCAAGTCATAAAGCAAACAAATGATTTCGATGTTTTTAAAGAATATCTAATAAAGAAAATGGGTTGCTGGAAGTTGTTGGAAAGACTTGATATCGAACCAAATCAGCATTTTATTGATGATTTTTTAGACTCTTTATATAGTTATTTTAAATCTGGAAAAAATGAGTTTGGCAAATTGAAGACAGAACGAGTTTCTGAAATAAGTCCTTTTGTTTGCGTAACAAGGCTAAAAGATGTGATAAATTTTATGCCTGATGAATCAACAGAACAGTTGATCAAAAAGTTGACAAAGTAATCGCAAATGTTTGATTATATTGTGAAATTTCGAGTTTAGTGTAAACATTGTTGATTTGGTAACAGTCGTTCGTACAAGTTCTAGAATAGAACTTTTCTAAATCAAGATTTACATGCATAAAACATGAGTTTGCAAGACGATATTAAACAAGTTTTAAATATTAAAAAAGATTTGTTTAAAGCAATAAATGAAAAAGGTGTTGAGTTACAACATACTGTTGAGTTTAATAAGTATGCTGATAAAATTAGAGCAATATCAGCCGGTGGAAAGTCTGTTACTAAATTCTATATTGATGAAGTAACTATTTTAACACCAATTTTCAATGTTGCTGATGTTTGTAAAAGTGAGAATTTTACTGGAATTGAAAAACAAACTGTAGAGTTCACAAATACTTCAAACACATCAATATTGTTTATTAAGATTGTTGATGGTGGTGATGTAAAACTTGATATACAAGTTCAGCCTAATTGTTTACAAGTGTATGAATTGAATACTAGCACAACTTTAGAAGTTTATGCTAATGGTTCATATAATATAAAATATAATTTGTTTGGTTTTTAGGAGAATTGAATATGTCTTTTGATATTCAAGATGGCATTTTTGTAACACCTTGGGCTGTGTTTATTGGTAGAAAAGCTTATGACTTGACAACTCTACAAGAGATTAAAGGGTTAACAAGACAAAACAATGTTAGTGGTTCAAGATCATTTGGCAAGTTGTCACAACATATGACTTCAAATATTGGTATGAATTTGCCATGGGTTAGCAAGTATTTTGATGTGTATTTTGCAATTAGCCCTGATGATAGTAATCAATTATATATGTATTATATTGAAGAAAATCAATTAAAGCAAGAAAATATTGGTGACGGTTATTGTTTTCCTTTTTATGAAGATGAAGGTGGTATCTATATTCTAAATGCAAAATCTTATAGAGTATACAAAGTTGTAAAGGTAGATAGTTATAAATCAGGAAGTGGGTTATACAATAAATATACAACTGTTTTAATAGCAAATCTGCCTGACTTTAATGTTGTGTCAGGTTTAGACAATAACAATATTGCATATTTTTTAGGTGTACATGAAAATAAAGTATATTTTTGTTTAAAAGGTGTACGCTATAACTCGAAATATGCTACTTTTTATGACGCATATTGTGTAGAACAGCTTGATTTAGTTTCAGGAACAGTTACAAAGTTGTTACAAAATTATAATAGTTTTGACAACAAAACAACAGTACAATGTTTTCGTGATGAGTTTCCATTTTTAGATCATCAAGATGTTTATATTCCTGTAAGGTTTACAAATAAGTATTGTGTTGTAAAATATACTCTAGAAAATAAATCACTTAATATTTCGAATAATTTGTATAAAGAGTTCAATTCTAGTAAATTTAATAGTTGTTTTAATTATTATAGTGATGTTTATTATTATAGAGGTGGTAACGCTTTAAATATTAACAAAGATAAAAACGGGAAAGAATACTTTACAGCTATTTCTGTTAATTCAAGTAACCCAGAAGATCTAACTTATGCTTTAGGTGAATTTATTTGTTGGGCAGATGGAAATAATACACCAGTATTCAATGAATATAAAGTTCATCAATGTATTAAAGTTGATAATGATACATTCTTTATTGGAAATGGTCGCTTAATAAAATATTTAAAATGGAATGCAATTAAAGGCAATTGGGAAGTTATCAATACGTTTGATGTTGGTGAATTATATTCATACTTTGCATTAGACTTTACAAACAAATTGTGGGTTATTTCTACATCAAATAAAGCATATCGTATTGTTCCAGCACAGGGTGTTAATTTAAGCGCGACATTTGAAAAAGACAATTATAATTATTTAGGTGTACCTATTAAGTCATTTGTAAATTTAAAATGTTCAGATATCAATGGCAATCGTTTAACAATTGAGCAGTCTGTTAAGTTAAACGGTCCTGTAGTGTTTGAAGATGGTACAAAAGAGAAATTGGTTCAGTTTAACGAGAATAAAGAGATTACGATACCAGTTATTGTTAATGGTCATGGTGCAATGTCTTGCAGTTTTACTTTTTAATGTAGAGGTTTGATATGAAAATTAAAACGAACCCATATTCTAATTACAGCGGTGTTTTTTCTGATAAGTATGTTATTGGTGGGGAGAAGTACTCAACGACAATGCAAACATATCCAGGTGAATATTATTTACCTAACGCAGGTTTAAATAATGTAATTACAATGCCGGATAAAATTGTTTATATTAATGACAGATATGGGAAAACTCAATATAAAGGTGTCGTAGAAGATAAGAGTTCTGATTCTTATTTATGTTCCGATCATATTTACATGAGTGACTCAACTAGTGTTGGATATTTATATAATTTGGATAAAGAATTAACGAATAAAACAACAGTTTTTTCAAGTGGTTATGTAGCATCATCAACATTAATTGATAGTACATCAAATGAATATGGTTTGCTGCAGTTAAGTAGTTATGTTAATCAAACAGAATCAAGTGACCGCTACGGTTGGATTAGACCTAGTGTTAATTATACTCAAGGTGTTCAATGCAGATTCAAGAAAAAAGGCGGTTCTTTTACAACACTGTTTCAGTATGGTGTAAATAGATCATATTACAGTTCAAGCAATAGTTCAAGTTCTTATAACAATCTATCAATTCAAGAGTTTAAAGTTTTATCAAAGACAGATAATTCAATCACATATGCAGTTGATAG
This sequence comes from uncultured Candidatus Melainabacteria bacterium, assembly GCA_937891325.1. Classification (GTDB taxonomy): domain Bacteria; phylum Cyanobacteriota; class Vampirovibrionia; order Gastranaerophilales; family Gastranaerophilaceae; genus UBA6984. The sequence goes on from CALAFU010000274.1 coordinate 5,364, forward strand.
AAATTTTAACGGTTATTCGAGTACAGTTTCTGAACTTAATCCAATTTTTCCATACATTAGTCCGTATAAAACAAACGATTTTAAATTAGGAAAAGTTAGTTTTGATGAAAATGGTGCTGTAAGAAGAGAAGAAGTACAGAAAATATCTGAAACAGATTTTGATACGACTGTTGCAACAACAGTTGGTAGTATTTATTGTTTACGTTCGCGTCCAACATGTTTAGATAAAAACAATGAGATGATTGTTTACAAACTTGATAAAGATCATAAACAAAGTTTTTATCATGCTAAAGTTGAACATGTAGATTTGCTATCAGAATATGTACATGAAGGTGATGCTGATTTTGTTGATACTGAACAAGTGATTTCAGGGATCTCTTTAACAGATGGAAATTTCGAGAAATGTACTGACGGTTTCCAAAACGGTTCAAAGTCTTATCATGTAAACAACGGTTATAGTTTTGGTTATCTCGAAGTTAATGTAACCACACCTTCTAAAGTAATTATTACTTGCAATGTTAATAGCGAAAGTTCAGATTATGCTTTTATTGCATTAAGCAAGACGCCAGATGTGCCGACAAGATCGGAAGCTACTAGTGGCACATTAAATAGTAATGTGTTTAAGTATTTATATAAAGGTTCAGGAACAAGTAATAGCAAGAGCACTGTTGAAGCTACCTTGCCTGTTGGAAAAAGTTATATCCTATTTGGATATACAAAAGATAGTAGCCAAAATTCAGGTACAGACAGGTTCACGGTCAATTCTATTAAGATTTTAGAAGGTGATTGCGAAACTGTTACATTTGAAAAGTGTTCAGTCATTGACGATGCGATACCTGTATTAACAAACATTACTTTAGATAAGTACACAAAAGAATTATCACAAACAATTTACAACCTTGAATGGATGACGATTAATAATGAACGTTATCTAAATGTGTTTGTTGATTTTCTTGAAGATACATCGAAATCAGGTGTGTATACGTTTAAATATGATTCTGAATCAAATACGTTGACATATTTAAATAGCTTTACAGGTGGTAATTCTGTAGGTTATGACATTTACAACTTTATGCCCTTCGAAGAAAAGTTTTTTGCTGGAATTGGTGCAAAAGGTTATGTCGTTGCGGAATTTATGACTGAAACAAATAGTTGGCGTCTCGTAAAAAATTCACCAATTGTTGTAAACTCAATGTTGTATGATGACGTACATAAGCAGTTGTGTTATACGTCTACGACTGATCCGTTTAGAGGTGTTTACATTGATCCTATCGAACGTGGTTTGTGTGGTGAAGTAGGTTTTGCTGATACAACTCTGACATGGAAAGATTCAGATATCGAAACTTCTGTTTATTTGTCTTGCAAGAATTTCGAAGGCAATTATTTGTCTGAAGATGTATACATGAAACTGGAAGGTAATTGTAAATTTAAGGAAAACGGTTTATCTGAAATTACTGTAAAATCTTCTGCAGAAGGTCGTATTAATATTCCCGTAGTGATTACAGGTGATGGTGTAAATCGTGTGTATGCGAATCTAATCCATGTTGAAGGGTAATTTGTGATGATCTTTCAGTATGACAGTTCAATCACATACACAAACGCTCAAGCTGTATCAGTAGCTACATTTCCTTTAACAAGGTTATATAGTTTTATTGGTTCAGCAAATTCAGACGGTTCAGATAGTTTTAATAACTATCTGAATCTGTCACCTGTATGTGATAGTTCAAAAGAGTTGAGTTTAGACACAGCGCCAGAATTGCCAGCAGAGACTGGAATACAGTTCATTAGTGATGATTTATTTGTCATTAATGATAAATCTATTAACGAAGACAACATCATTAATCATACGTCGTCACATTGCGTTCCAATGATTGATATGTTTGTAGTTAAGAGTGAAAGCAGTATTTCTGAAACTGTTCTTGATAAGCAGATAAAAGAAGAATCTATGAAGCAGATAAAGGTAACCGTTCCTCATGGTAGATTCTTTAGTGTAAAACTGGATCTGTTTGTTAAATTTAGTAACTTGCCGGAAGGTGTGGAAGTTTCTGAAGATATGTTAGTTGGTATTATTCAGAAACCAGGAGTTTATAAGTGTCAAGGCTCTAATGGAACAAACAAATATTTGTTAACAATTGTTGTTCCTGAATTTGATAGAATAAAATAATTGGAGATTTTTATGATTTCTTTAGATAATTTTACAATTGATTATATCAATGAAGATGAAGAAAATTACATGCATTTGTTGCAAAGTCATGATCCAAGAACAGGTAAAATCTTTTCGTCATGGGAAGAGGTTTGTGACTATTTAGCAACTTTTGATTTAGATGAAAAATCAAAGCATATTGTTGACGAAGCTATTGAATGGTTTGCAGAGCATGAAATAAAACCATCGGATAGCTTGTTTGCAAATAGGTTGTCTGATTTAAAATTAAAAAAGAAAGAAGAAATTAAGTTAGCTAAAGTTGCAACATTGTCAAGAGGTTTGTTATACGACGGAAAACATTTTCAATATGATGCTGATGGAAAAGCGACTATTCTATCCATTCGTTTAGGAATAATGGACGGTTCAATTGAAGAAGAGCCAATTACATTTAAGACATACGAAAATGTTTATGTTGAATTGACAAAAGAAGAGTTTATCGAAATGTCAAATGCAGCAATTCAGTTCGAAACAAAGTGTCTTTTAGCAAAAGATTTCTGTTTAAAACAAATTGATGATGCAAAAACTTTAAGTGAATTAGAAGAAGTAAAGTTTGACATTTAAAAGGTACATAACAAGAAAACATGCGTTCTTGTTTATAACGGTTTTAAAAAACTAATTTTGTTTATGAAGAGAAGTTCATGTCACGTGCTGAAATTAAATTCGTTGCTGATATTAATTTAAATAAAAATTATCTTAAAAAAGCACGATTTGAAAACCTTGCTGACGCGCCAGCAGATCCAGCTGAAGGTCAAGTATATTACAATACTACTGATAAATGTTTTTATTTTTATCATGAAAGTACATGGGAAAAGTTTGTAAAGACATCTGAATTATTAACACTGTTAAATGAAACATTGATTGCTGGAGACGGTGTTGATATTAAACTTTACCCTGAAGAAAATCCGACAAAATTACAGATTGCTGTTAAGAATAAAAGCGCACTGTATGTGAAAGAGTTTACAGCTGCTGATTGGACAGATGGTGTAATGACAATTTCAGCTGAAACACATAAATGTGGAAGCAAACCAGTTCTTCAGGAAATGATGGAATATGTTGATGGTAAATCACGTGCTGTTGAAGTTGGCTTCGAATATGACGCAAGCGGTAATGTCAGTCTTTATTCAAATGAAGGCTTCGTAGGATACGTTCAAATTGGTTCACCTTATTCTGATCCGGTTCCAGTTGAAAGCAGCTTGAATGAAATTTTGTATGGCCCTGTTACTGAATAATGAATTCTTATAGATAAAATAAAAGGCTTCGATTAAGAAGCCTTTTATTTTTTGTTTATTGTTTAATTTTAATAGTTAAAGAATATTTACCGTTTTCTTTTTTGATATTTGTTAATGTAGCAACCAACATTTCTTTAGATGATTGTGAACCATTAAAGCATTGTAATTCTACAGTTTTAAAGTCGATAAATTGACTTGCTATTTGTTGAATGTTGTTTGAGTGTGATTTTGTCACTGTAATTTCTTCAAGCTGTTGTAGACCTTTAAAAAGTGCTTTAGGAAGCACAATTTTAAAAGTAGCTACTTCATTTTGAATAGTAGCATGTGCTTTTTTCTTAAGAAATTTTGAAATCAAATTTTTTATAAAATCAATGATTTTCTTGAGCATGGCGAACCTCAATATTTTATGCATATAAAAAGAGAACCCGCACCAATAACAAATTCTTTATTTTAATTCGTTATCAGTGCGGGTTTCTTATTCTAATTATTCAGCAGCAATTGCTGTAGCTTCAGTATGTTTGAAAGCAATGTTTTCTTTGAAGTATTTGCGTTCTTCAAATTCAGATTTCTTCCCAACATTGAAGTTTTCGTATGGACGGAAATACTTAATCGACTATTACTTCAGATTCATCCGTTGTTTCGTTTAGTCTGTCAAGGTAGCTTTTTGCAATACCATATTTTCTATTTAATAGGTATCGAGGTTTGCCGTCGTACATAAAGTTAATTAATTTCAAACAATCAGATTGAGCAAATCGTATCCGAAAGATTTTGCCATTTGTTACAATCTTTTTTGTTTCATTTATCACCTTATGTCTTACTAAAATCCGTTTAACATCTTTTAGTACAGGCATGTAACCAGTAATTTCTGCAAAAAGATGGTTTTTATGCAATCCATCATAATAAAATGACCCGTCAGCATCAAATAATCCTCGGATGAAATCTTTTGAAAATTCATCTTGTAAAAGATCTATATGAAGCGAACCACGATCTCTTTTTTGTTTTGTTAAATCGTAATGTTGTAGAGTTTTATGCATCTTCCAGCTACGAATTTCAAAACCACATGACGGATATTTATTTTTAGCAAGAAAACGTTTAATAGGTTTATCACTTCCAATAAAATTTCTAAAATTGGTCAATAAATCTATATCTTTTTCAGCACAACATAATCTGATTTTGTTTTCTGTTGTACAATTTCCTTCGCCGTATAAATAACCAATCCAATATGCAGATTCATGATTTATACAATCAAACACTTGTTCATTAAGTGTATATTTTCTTTTATTCATTTTTACATCCTTCCGGATAAGTCTTCCGACTTAAGCTTTCCTCATCGTTACTCTAATGTTTAATTAAAGCTTTCGATTGTTATTAGAAACAATTTTATTTGGGCTATTTCACCAAATGTCAACCCATAACCATTTGTGTTTTTATTCACTTTTCTTCGCTATTGAAAAGCCGTTCTCTTATGAACTGCTATATATTACTATATAGATTAGACTATATCATAACTGATATAAAATCAGCTGTCATCGTTTCGGTGCGCTTGCACCTACTCCCTTTCGGGATAGTCGTTAGGCATTTTTATTAGCACGGGATTGACCCAAATGGTGTTTCCCCGTTTAGATGACTTTTTAAGGACACGCATTATTTGGGTAGTTTACGAGTCCATACTTCTGTTAACTGATGTTTGTTACCATCTTTCATTGTAACAACCTGTTCAGTTTCATCGTAGTCTTCGATTTCATTGAAATCTTTGACACCTTTAAGGCGTAATAACGCCATTTTCTTTTCATTTAACATTTTAATTCTCCATTATTTTTAAGTTAAACAAGAAACTAGAATGGAGTTCCAGATTCTTGTTTGTGTGTTTTCATATTTACTGTGTGTAAAACCACGACCTTTAAGATTTTCTATTTCTCGAAGGTAGATTGAAGAACTAAAGCTTTTATCTAACTTACAGACAAAAGCTTTAAAAATTCTTCTTTATTTTCAACAAGTTAACAGTGTTGACAAACATTTTTATTTAGTTTAAAACGTACATTGTCAGTAAACATTTCAGGAACAAAATATTAAATTTATCCAAAACGTTTATAACTTGTTGAAATCATTAAGTTGCAGAAGATGTTTTTGTCTAATGCAATTTAATTGTTTTAGAAAGGTAGTTCAGGTTCATCGCTTGTATCAACAAAAACCTGTTTCTTTACTAAATTTGATTTGCCCTTAAATTCTAATTTGTTAGATTTTAGAAAAGTAAACCAAATAGAATAAAAATCAGATTCTGTCATATTGTCAGGAAGTTCGAGTGATCCTGAAACCTGAAATGTCTTAATCGTTTTCGTAGTCAAAATCTAACTCTTCTTCCATGTCATCAGTTTCACGATCAGTATCTTCAGTAGGTTCCACTGTCCCTGAAAATGCCCATCCGTTTTCTTCCATGAATTCAGTTAATGCATCCATTACTGTATCAGCATCTTCTGTTTTCGGAGTTTCAATTGAACCGCTAATATCAAACCAAATACGTTTAGCCATTTGTTTTCCTTTTTGTTTAAGTAAAGTTATGATAGCAAAAGACCGATTACTTGTCAAGTAAATTAGAAAATATTTCGTTATTTTTCACGTTTGCCATAATAGCCGTTACCAACAAAATACTTGCTTTTGAATTCCATATTTGGACAAGGATCTTCAAATTCAAGCTTCAGTGAAACAAGTTGTGTCGGAACTTCAATAGGTAATTCTTCACGCTCTTCTGGCGGAATAGGATCCCCATCTTTCATCTCTAGTATTTTGTAGTCATATGCTTCATCGAGTTCACGCTTTAAGTAATCCCAATTGCAATTGCCACCTTTAATATTTAAAATGAATTTGCCATCCTTCTCTTCAAAAGATTTAATGTCCATTTCTCTTCCCCATGACTGACCTAATCCAAAATCAATGAACATCTTATTCCCATTCATCCAATCATAAATAACATTTGGTACTGTACCAGCGTGAAATTGACAAATCTTAAAAACTGGAATTAATTCACCAGGGTAAATGTCAAGATATGTCGAATCATGAACACCACCAATCATTACTGATTGTAAATTGTGCATCAACATCTCTTCTGCAATATGTGTACCTGCAATCCATGCCATACGGCTAGCGGATGATTGAATGCCACTATTCTGGCTTGCATTCATAGCATGATTTAACAACTTTCGGTTGCTTTTAGTGTCAGGTAACATTGCATCTGGTAATGGTCGAGTACAACCAAATACGTCAACAATGTATCCATGTTCACGGGCGAACTTGTGTTGATATTCAACATATGTTTTAATACCAGGGTATGCCCCCAACAATTTATCAATAATTTCTTGAGCTTCTTCGACAGTACATCCCCACTCTTTTGAAAAGTTGTATGCTGATTTTCCATAGAGTAGACCAAACAATGTTGACTTCGCCTTTGAACGCAATCCAGAGTGATGTTCTTTAATTTCTTTATCACTCATGTCTTTTAGTTCAGGAAAAATATATCTGGCCGTATTACAATGCAGATCAGCGCCTGATAACAGTACATCTCGAAGTGTTGGATCACAACTAATAGCTGAAAAAATTCGAACCTCCAACGTCGAAAAATCATAACTTAAGATTGTACCGCCACCTTTATGTGCAACTATTTGTTGTATCTTTTTTAAATTTTTATTGTTTTCTGCCATTTCACACCTTTTAGTTGTTTATAGCGAATTAAACCAAGAATAAAATTGTTTCAAGTTAAAAAATTCTTCAACAGTTACATTTTGACGTTTAGTATAATCAACCATTATCAAATAGCCTTAAGTTGTTCCATTTGTACATTTATACAACACGTACAAACAAATGTCAACTATTTCTTTTCCCAAATCAAAAGAACTTCTCCGTTTCTGGATACGTTACCTTTACGTTGAAAATGGTTGTTATTTGTGTGTGAACCAATTTCTTGTTCTTTAACGAAATCGAAAACAGCATCATCAACGACGCTCATCATTTTTTCTTTATATTTATTACTGATGATGAAAGAGAAGATTTTGCAAGAATCTTTAGCTGTTGCAGTATCAACAGCATTTTTCCACCAAATTAAGAAATCCTTTTTTGAAAGGTGTTCAGCACCTTTATCAGAATATATTTCCTGATTAAAGTATGGCGGACATGTAAATACAGCTTCATAATCCTGTTCAGGAATGAAAGTGGCAGCATCCTCGTTGTTAAAATAAATTTTATCAGAAATGCTATTATCAAGTTGTTTCATATCTTTATACATTTCTTTAACATTATTGTATGTTGCTGTATTGATGTCATTATAAATGTATGTGATATCTGGAATAGAAATAGCCCCTAGACAACGGTGTCCCCAACCACCACAAGGGTCATAGATTGATTTTACATTAAAGTCTTTAATGAATTGTTTAATGTAAAAAGGTGAATGATAACTTTTGCCACGGTAAATTCCAGATTTACGAAAACCTTGAATAACTTCACCTTTAGTTAATTCACCAAAACCTTTATTGATGTAAAATTTGCGGTTTTCATACAACCACTCACGCAATGGTTTGCCATGATAATCTTCGTTTTTATTCCACATATCAATCTCATGTTTAAACATTTCTTTTGATTGATATTTATTAATAATCTTATTTGTATTATATAATGCGGAATACCCACGATCTTCTTTTTTGATGTGCTTCCATTCTTGCGCCACTGATTTATCAGATACTTCGATATAAATATCATCATAATAGGAAGCAGGGTATTTAGGTTGTATTGTAGTTGTCATTTTAGTTGTTTCCACAAAATAGTCAAATTTTAGATTTAGGAACAGTGTACACAAAGAAGAACATTCTGTCAATTCTAAAGTTAAATAAATTGCGAATTTGTTTAGAATAAATATGTAAAGTTCTAAATTTATAATTTAACACAACAAATGGTGTATAACAATGTCTGAAGAAGCTTTAAATTTAGATAATCTACCTGAATTGACGCAAGATGCTGCTGATGAAAATATTAATTCAGATGTGGCAATTAACGAACCTGAAGAAGTTGGCAATGAAGAAGGTGTTGCTAACGTTGATGAAGACAACAATAAATTTGAAGAGTCAGTTGTCGAACTCTTCAATAAGAGTTTAGTTGAAATGGTTGAAAAAGAAACATATGATTCTGAAGCTTTGCGTGAAGCGTTCATTAAAGCTTTAGGTTAATTGTCAAGATAGGTTGTTATAATGGCGAAGAAACCAGTTGCATATCATTATGATGATAAAGGGTATTATATTGGTGAAATGGAACGCCAAATTGACCCGTTGGAATCTAAATTGGCCGGTAAAGATATCTACCTGATCCCTGGAGATTCCACTTTAACAAAACCTTTAAAAGAAAAAGAAGGTTTTAAAATTAAATGGAACAAAGAAACTTCTGAATGGGAATACGAGGAAGTTGAAAAAGAAAAAGAAATCGAAGAATATGTTCCAACAGAAGCAGAAAAGATACAATCTGAAATTGCAGAAAAGAAATGTCTTTTAAGTCAATCTGATTATAAAGCAATTAAATTTGCTGAAGGTTGGATTTCAGAAGAAGAGTACGCACCAATTAAGGCTGAACGTCAAGCTATTAGGGACGAAATAAATGCCCTAGAAGCGCAGTTAGCTGAAATCAAAGCAACTACTACCGAATCTTGACAAAGTTGTTGTGTTAAGCAGAAAGGCCGCTTTAAGCGGCCTTTCTTTTTATTGTTATGCAATGTTGATTTTTGGATAACGTTCCTTGACATAAGGATGAATTTTATCATCTTTATCAGTGTAAACGTAGAACAATTGTTTTCCAGTGATTTGTGAACCACATGCTAACGGCATATCTTCTTCAGCAATAGGTTTCATCAATTCACCTCCAGGCATTTTGAAGTTGTAAATGTTTACAATAATTTTTTCAGGTGCAAACAAGTTATTTTCTTCAACTTTATCAAGAGGTGAAGTATAGTCTTGACAAATCAACATACCGGCCCATTTTGGAACTGTTTCCCAATAGTCGCAAGAGCAGTTGGTAAAGTTAACTGTCATAGATGTATTCGTTCTGTTTGACAAACGCAAAACGTTTGAAACATGTTCGAAATAGCAATTATTAAAGTTAACAACAGCGTTGGCTTGCGTACCAAAGATTGAAACAGCGTTGTTTGTAAAGTTACCACGGAAGTTGCAATTTTCAAACAAAATGTTTTTAGCCAGTTTATCACCAGATAAGCCAATTTCAATACAGTTATACAAGGTTGCATCAATATTCATATTTCTGAAAGTAATTGTTTCAGAGTTACTGACAGCAACAACTGTATTTCCGCTAGATTTCTTGAATTCGCCAGTGATCGTTGTATCAATCAGACGAGTTTCTTCAGCAGCAGAAACCTTTACACGAGCGTCGTTTGTAACTTCGACACCTTTTAGATCAACTGATTTACCTGTTGCATTCAATGTCGCAGCAATGTTACCTGAAATAACATAATCTTTTGTTGTATCAGACAATGTTGTAGGTTCAGTTGTTTCGATTGTAACAGGTTCAATTGATGTTTTTGCTAATTGAGAGACACGTTCTTCAAGAGCAGTTAAGCGTGTTAAAGCGGATTCAGCTGAACCAGACGCTGATATCGCAGTTTGTTTAACTGAATTCAATTCTGATTTGTCAGCTTTCAGGTTGATAGAACCATTCAAACCTTCAACTTCAGATGTCAGTTCAGACTTTTCAGCTTTTAATTCAACTTTACCACTTAAATCTTCCAAATCAACTTTATCCGCTTTAGATTCCAGTGAAGTATTAAGTCCAGCAACAGAAGTGTCAACATCAGCTTTATTCGCCTTTAAAGCTAAATCAGCAGACATTTCTTCTTTTGTCGCCAGGGTCGAGAGATCAATACTCGTAATCTTTTCATCAACTTCAGCTTTTGAATATGTATCAGCTTTATCAGCTTTATCAGCAAATTTAGCATCAACGTCGTCTAAAGCAGTTTTGTCAGCCTTAAGATCTAGTTTTTCAGAAATAGCAGAAACTTCTTCTTTATCAGCTTTTAACGCTAAATCTTTATCAGTCGCAATGGTATCGTTATCATTGATTGTTGCGGCATCTTTTGAATTCAAGTTTAAATGAACTTTAACTGAACCAAAATCAGCAACATCCCATTTTGAAATCATTGCAAGGTTTGCACCTTCGCCAGTTGTCATAATACCAGAAAAGGCATCATGGTTTTCTAACTGAATAATTTTACGACCTTCGTAATCACTGAATGTAACAACTTTATCTTTATTAACATCCAGTTTATTTTCTTCAAGTTTCAAATTTTCAGCTACTTCAAATTTATCTTGCTTTTTGGCAACTTCGTTCATTGCAGCTTCTTCAGCAGCTAATGCACGTTCTTTTTCAACATTCAAATCTTCTGAAATGCCAGCAACTTTTTCATTGACTTCAGATTTTTCAGCAAACACTGAAAGGTCAATTGTTTCAGATAGTTTATCCCATTCAGAACCATCCCAAGCATAATTCGCACCTGTTGATTTAACGTTATAAACGTCACCAATTTCTGCATCTTGAGGTAGATCATTTGTTGTTTCAACTTGACCTTTATACTTCATGAAAGAGCTTGTTTTAGCATCAACTTCAGCTTTTGTATAAGCATCAGCAATACCATATCCTTCAAGAGTTGTAGCTTTATCAGCTTTTTTGTTTAATGTAACAGAAAGTTCAGCTTTAACAGTTTCAGCAGAAGATTCGATTTGAGCCGCTGTAGAATTTGAGTCCCAATAATTATCAGCTAGATTCTTTTTATCAACAATCAAATCTTGTTCAACAGTAGATAGTTTTGAGCTTAAACCTTCAACAACACTTTTTTCAGCTTTAAGATCAACCTTTTCTGATAGAGCAACTACGTCATTTTTTTCAGCTTTTTCAGCTAAAGAAGAATCAACTTTTGCATCTAAATCAGAAACTGATGATTTAACTTCGGCAATAGCAGTTGTGTTTGCTTGAACTTTACGTTCTAGAGCAGCAGTTGAACCGCCTTCACCTGATTGTTCTACCCAATCAACGAAGCCACCTTCCATAACTGAAAGAACTTTTCCTTCTTGACCTTCTGATGCAGGCAAACATTTGCCAGCAGGGGTCAATTCAGAGTTTTCAGTAACGTATTTACCGTCTTCGTCTTTATAAAGTTTCGTATATGTGTTTTTGACTTTAGCATCATTGCGAGCTAAATGAACAGTGATAGCAACACTGCTATCAAGTTTGATTTCACCCATATCAGATTGAAAACCGTCTTTAGAAGCAATCCATTTTACGGTTGTTCCAGCAGGTACTTCAATTTGGTTTCGAGCAATTTCATTTAACTTAATGCTTGCATCAGAAACATTATCTACGAATAATTTAAACTTGCAAGTTTTAGCCATAGGCTTTATTTCCCCATCATAAATTTAGTTTCCTATCTTTAGAACGGAGAATTAAAATTTTAATCTTGCTTTAGTTTCGTTTCATCAATTGCACCATATTTTACATGCGTGATAGTTCCATCATCATCAGAATAATAAACATTTTTAATTCCAACGTGACGGATAATCTTTTCACACATAGGACAAGGTTTTGCACATCCTACAACTTTATCTTTCGAATAGCGATAGACCAAAATCGAGCAACCTTTAAGGGTATTCCAATCTACTTTAAGTAAAGCCGATTGTTCAGCATGCAAAGATTCAGGCCAATGACGATGTTTCATAGGAATGCTTGAACTACGAATATCATTATAACCGCGAGAAAAAATACGTTTTCCCTTAAAAATGATAGCCCCAATACGAGGGTAGCAAGTAGATTTTTTAGCTTCTTCAATAGCTGCATTAATAATAGATTGGTAAATCATTTAGTTTCTTCTTTTGTTGAACAATAAGTTATACATATCATATAAAGAAAACATTGTCAACATATTTTATAGTTCATTTAGAACATCAGTGTAGTTTTTAAAAATTACATCATTTAAAGCTTCTTTTGCACTTTTGTATTGTTTTACATAGTCATGATCAAAATTGATTAAATCATTTATGTCAGAAATATAGCTACATTGAAAAGTATTTTTTGGAGCATAAAGAATGATATCGGATGGGAGTTTAAAATAACTCAGTTATCTAAACAATTATAAATTTTATATAAATTTACCATAGATTTAGATGACTTGAGTCTAAAAACTTCAGAATCAAAAGAATCTAAAGAACGGCGGTATTTCAATCCCACCGTTTTTAATATATCAAAGAGTTCTTTCCAGCTCGTATAAACCCAGCTTGCTGATTCCTTCCATAGGTTGAACAAACTGGTTGAGTCTATAAGCTCTGGATAAAACTGACCTTTGATATATTTGAACATTGCACGTCGTGCAATTTCCAAACTTGCTGCTATTGGGTCTGGTGCTTCATTATATAAGTTCCCAATGAGTGAAGAATAAACAGAATTGACTTCTATGAAGTCTATTTTGTTTAAAAGACAATGCTTCTTTAAAGTAGAAACCAACGCTTCTCTTTTCCACTTATTCTTCGTTAATCTGTTGAAAGATTTACCTTTTCCTGAATTGTCTGATTTAAAATACAAATCTTCGATGCCAAATTTTCCAACATGGAAAAATTTGCATTTATTGATTATATCTTTCGCAATCTCTTTGATTTCAAAGATTCGCTTGTTGTTTTGGTACTTACTTTTCGCATCATCTGATGCTTTATGTAAGTTTCTTGAGAAGTAAGATAAATCATACTGCTCTTCAAGCAGAATCTTTCTCTTTCCATTATCCCATTTAGAAATAGAAAATCCAATATAATTTGGATTCATATCAATTCCTGCAACAACATTTGATTTTCCATTATAATTAGTACAATAGATTTTGGAATCGTCAAAAGTAATACAGATCTTATTCAATTTTAATTCTACACTAAAATTGGATAATTTCTGATTACATTGCTCTTCTAAGTTGATTAATTCATAAAGATAATTCTTATGAAGTTTTGGTAACTGAAGATTGATATGTTTAGTTTTGGAAAACTTAAATATAAATTGGTTGCTCTCAATATCTAATTTGAATTTACGGTTTCCATTAGCTAATTTCTCACCCTGCGAATAAATCCCAAGCAATCTACCTGATTTAAACTCATCTTTATTTGATTTATGCTTCAGTCTTTGCAAGAAATTAAATTTTCCACCAAAGATGACATTTTCTTTATTTGCAAGAAACAAATAATTTGCTTTCTTAATTGCACATTGAATAAACCAAGAATCTGAAGGAATATTTGATAAGCTTTTAGAAAGCAATCTAATATCTTTTTCAGATTTAGAATCTTTGTATCTGTTGAACGCATATCTTACCATATTAGATGACTTCCGAATTTCATCTCTGATGAAATCACGGTCGTCTTCTGAACAGGTATATGGTAAGCTAATTGTTTTCAAATTTAGAAACCTTATAAAATTTCTTATTTTTGTTTATTATAAATTATAGAAAATTAAAAATCAAGACTTATTTTAACAATAATAGTAATCAATAATTTGTTGGAACACTTTAAAATATTGCATTATGACACCTTTTAGATAGTGTTTAAAACATCATTATAGTTCATCATTTCAGGTGAGTTTAGAGCATCAAGAAAAGAATCATGATCATTTATGATTCTAAAGTTTTCTGAATGTTTTCCAGATGCAAGCATTTTAATATCTTTAAATTCAATGTTTGAAAAAGATTCTGTAACTGTATCAACAATAACATTACTTACATCATTACAGAGCATTAATCCTATAGATGTATGTCCTAATTTGTTATCATACAACGTATAAATTATTGGTTCAATGTTATATCTGTTTAAATATTCATCAAGATTTGTTATCATGTCTTTAAACGAATCATGATTGATACATGTAGAGTCATGTAGAAGACTATAACCAATAGACTTTACAACATGTAAAAATTCAAAATTTAATTCTAGGCCAGAAATCGCAAGAGCTTTTTTATCGTAAATGACTTCAGTGTCTGTAACAAAAAATGTTCCTAAACCTGATTTAGCATCATTCGCAACAATATCAAACTTTTCTATTTTTAACATGTGCAACCTCAAATTTCATCCAACACATCTGTATAGCTTAAAAAGACCGGATCTTTAAAAGCTTCTGAAATATTGTTATATGTCTTAAAATAATCATGTTGTTTATCAATATCATCAAGAAACAATGTGCTAACATAACCTAATATTATATTTTTATATAAAGGCGAGTATATGATAGCATCATCAACTATAGGAAGAATGATTTTAGGGGTCTCTTTTAGATCTGCACTTTGCCAAACATAGCTATTGATTTCGCCTAATTTGTAAACCTTTTTATATAAATCTTCAACATCAGTTAACAATTCAATATCATTAGAAAAGTTGATTTTTACATAATCATCACCTAAACGATCAAGATTTCCTATATTATGGCTTACATTTACTACGTATCCAATGTTACCATCATTATACTGCGAAAAAACTAGAACAAAGCATTGTTTGTCAATTGCATAAAAATTTCTTATATGATGACCTGAATCGTTTGTATTTTCAAAAATATATTTGTAAAAGATAGACATTAAAGTTCCTTTTATATTTCATTTAATACATCAATGTAATTGAGCAATGTTGGATCTTTCAAGGCTTCATACGCATCCTCATACTCTTTAAAATAAACAATGTCTTTTGTTAGAAAGTTTGGTATTGCAGTGGAAAGGATACCTTGAATATTATCTTCGTTGAAGTTGTAAATTATTCCATATTCACCATTTTGTAATGTTAAAAGTATTTCAGGTTTGCTGTTCAACTCTTTTAAAACAACTAGTATTCTTAATGGGATGAATTCATAAAACTTTTTGAATTCATTAACACAATCATTAAACAAATGTTCAACATCTTTAAAATAGTGTTTATCAGTATTTGTAAAAGATATTGGTATTCCTATTGTAGGAGACGGAAACATGCTATGGAAAATAGTCTCATCTTCAAATTTTTTTGTAATTATAATGAAAAAGGCTGAATTATTAACAATATATTTATTGCATACAGTTACTTCTTTCAACTTTTTGTTGGGCATTTCTTCATAATATTTAAAGTATTTTGACATTTTCATTTTCTAACAACAAAGTTTCACACTGGTTTAAGAACCTAAAACATCAATATTTAATTTAAAGCAAAAATAAAGGCTAGTCAATCAATATGATCGGCTAGCCTTTGTATATTTATTTTTTTACCCATTTTGGAATTTTGTATTCAAGTTTCCAAAACATTTCATCATTAACTTTCAAATAAGTATCTTTCAAATAAATTTTAGCATTTGTTGAAAGATTATTACCGTGATGTGTACCTAAAATTAATGACGTGTCTGGTGAAAAAACAGGCGATGAAGATTCGATCGTTAAATCTTCAATGAAATTTATTCCATCTTCAGAAATACTAACTTTATAGCTAGAACCATTGAACGCCAATTTTACCCAATAGTCTTTATTGGTTTCTAAAGATTTTGTTCCTGATGTTCCATATGCAATATCATAGTTTTGACCATCTGAACTTAAGAAAACCCAAATTTGTGAACTATTATTGCACCCTAAAGCGATGCCTAAAGGTGTAGACGAATTACTAGCCAAAAATCTTGTCGATGTTGAGTAGCTATCTGAATTGACCTTAATTACAAATCTCCATTGTCAATAGTTATATTTGCATTATTTGCATTAAAGTTGATAGTTACATCAACATGTTCAATTTCTAATGTTGATATTTTGCCTAATTCATTTGGTAAAATATCTTGCATTGCTATACCTTGAAAAGCATAACTATTAATTAAGATTTGAACTGTCACTTCCGACGATTTCCAATGATACTTGTGTTAATTGGTGTATTAATAACAAACCGCCATCTGTATTTGTTTTTTCATCATAATTTAAAGAGCCAGTATAGTTTGATAAAAGACATGCTGTACTCATATCAGCTGAAAATGTAACTGGTGTAAAATAAGAATATTGCCAGTTTTTACATACTTCAGGTAAGTGTAAAATTACTTTTCGCCAAATAGGCGTATTGTTTTCATCCAAACCATAATATTTTAAAATCCAACCATATTTTAAACAATTACCTTCAGCAAAACTACTTCCTGAACTACATGTAAATCAACACTCATGAAATTCACTTTCAATTAATTTTAGAAAATTAAATAGTTTTGTTTCGTAAATGAAAATCATTTATTTGTTTAAAGAACAAACTTTATAATAATTTTAAACGATTTTAATGTGATGTTTATGTTTTAAAATTTGATATCTTGTGATTGTTTTTATTTGATGTAGAACATAGTTCTCGATGATTCCAACATTGTCATGTTATAAAATTATAGCGTTTAAATAGCTTTCTAAACTATATCTACAAAATTAAGCAAAGTTTGAGTATGATTTGTAGATTTTGAGTTTCGATACGTGGACTATATTATATTTAACCTATGTCAACAAACAAGCTAATATATAATAGATATTAATATTTTCGTCTAATTTGTCTACAATATAAAATACAAATATTTGTCAAGAAGTGTATATAATAAAATAAATTTGTTTTTGTTGACATGGTCTGAATTTGATATAGTTTTTAAATGTCTTGACAGTTTGACGTGTTTTTGATAAGGTTTAAATAATCTAAATTGTAACTATTTGAGAGTGACAAATGACATATTTAACTGAAGCGGAAAGGCTTGAACGTAAGAGATTGGCATCAAAACGTTATCGTTCAAAAGAAGAAGTAAAGCTGAAAAAAAATTTTTGTGCATACAATAGAAAAAGAAAAAAAGAAGGAGAATCTATTTTAACATTCGAAGAGTATAAAGAATGGAGAAAGAAAAAGCACGCCCCTAAAGGTTCACTATATGCAAAATATAAAAGTTTTATAAAATCACGAAAAAAGAGGGGAAAGGAACTTTTAAGTTTTGAAGAATATTGTAAATTGCTTGCTACACGAAATTCAGAAAAAAGTTTATCTGATGAAGAAAAACGTCTATTGAGAAATCAAAAGGCAAAAGACTATTACCATAATAATGAAGAATCACGTAAAAAGAAATTAGCAAGATGTAAAGAATACAAAAAAGAAACACCTGAAGCACAAAAAGAATATGCAAGACGATCGTATGAAAATTATAAAAAGAAAGTTTATGAAATGTCAGAATATGATCGTGCACAACATTTAAACAAAAGACGTGAAAGTTATAAAAATTGGGTGAAGAACTTGTCTGAAGAGGAACGTGAAGAATTTAGAGAAAAGTGTCGTTTAAATAAAAGACAATGGCTTGCAAAAATGCCACCGGAAAAAAAGTCTGAATTTTACAAGAAGAAAAATGTTAGGAAAAAAGAATACTTAAAACAGCATCCAGAAAAATGTTATAAATATCTTGTTAAAGTTCGTGAGAAAAACTGTAGTTCAAAAATAGATGGTTTAGAAGATTACTTGCAGAAGCTGAAAGATAAATCAGATAAAACTGGACATTACAATGATGATTTAAGTTTTTTGAATGAAAAACATCCATTAACAAAAAATTTGATATCGATTGAAGAATTTAAACGAAGAGCTTTTATAATGCAAAAGTTGCGATGTGTGATAAAAAGTTTGA
>CALAFU010000275.1 GCA_937891325.1 uncultured Candidatus Melainabacteria bacterium
AAGCAATCTGAAGTTTGTAAAATTTTTGTTTGACATAATATTTGTAGTCTTTAAACTTTAACTTGAAATTTAAATCAAGTTAAAGGGATAACTTATGCCTAGACAACTTACAAAAGAAGAAAAAAATATTATTTTAACGTGTCGAAATTATGACAATTGTTGTTTGCTAGCTATTCAGCATCTTGATAAATATATTAACAAATTTGCATTTCGTTTGAGAAATGCTATTGGAACAACAGATGATTATAAACAAGAGTTAAAGCTTAAAGCTTTAAAAGTGTTCCGACAGTATGAATTTGAATTAACTATTTTACGCGAAGATGCAACTATTCAAGATTTGATATTTATGGCAGTTCGAATTATTCATAATAGGTTTGCCGACTTAAGTATGGAATTTTCGAAGAAAAAAGATACCTCAATGTTTCTGAATAGTTTAGATGATTCAGATGAAAGAAATCCAGAAAAAGATTTATATGAATTTAGTACAACGGATGCGCCTATACAAATAACGTATTATCAAGACGAAGAGAGTGTTTCAGAAACAAATAATTTAGTTGAAAGATTGATTCAGAATCTAGAAGTATCAGAAATGCCATATGAAACAATTGGCTATTTACGTGAATCAATTTCTCCTTCAGATAGTACAGAAGCCCGCTACGAAAAATGGCTTCGAATAACAAACCCTAAAAACCCGCATAAAAATAAAGGAATACCAGCAAAAGTTATTTGTGAAGAGTTGGGCATCGAGTATTCCAAGATGAGTAAAATAAAAGAAATTATTGGTATGAATTTGATTAAATTAGGTATTGATCCTAGTTTAATTCTAAAAAGTATAGTTATTGCTGATGATACATGGCGCAATTATGGTTTAAGGAAACCTAAATAAATGTCAAAAGATGCTATTTATTTTGCATTGCAAGATACAAACGAAAAAGAAAGAAGTATTTTAAAGTTGATGGCTTTTGGATATTCAAATTCGGAAATTTCAAAAGAATTAAATATTATTAAACCTACTTTAGAATATCAAATTAAAAAACTTTATAGAAAATTTGATGTTGAAAACAAAAGAGAATTGTTGACATTATTCCTAGACGACTATATTGTTAAAATTCTAAATTCACCAATAATTTGAGGTCTTTATGATTTACTATTTCACAAACGATGAAGCGGAAATTTCTGTAGATAAAAAGAAAAAGCGGTTCAAAATCAAACCTTTAAAAGAAAATATTGCCAAATCTTTACGGATGATGCAGTCGCAAGATGAAGTTTTAGGAAAAGGAACGGAAATTGAAGTTTTTAAAAATGATAAAGTTCAGTTGAATGATGTAACGTTGCATGTTCAAGATGCAACAGGTTCATGGTCAGGAACGTTCAAATTTTAATTTTTAAAATAGTTCTTGCAAAACCTTCGATTCTTTGATATGTTATTTGTTACCCGTTAAAAACGGTTTAACTAGTCAAGGAATCGGAGGTTTCTTTTATGTCAACAATTTCGCAGTTTTATTCTGAAGGAAAGTTGATTGAAGAGATGTCTTGCGTTTTTGCTGAAGAAGATACATCAGTAACATTCTATACGCTATTAGAAAATGCAAGAAACTTTAATCGAAAGAATTTAGATGATCGAACAGTAATATTAACTGATTTAGTTTTTTATAAAAACGAATTAGAAAATATGCGTGTAAAAACGGAAGCGGCATTAAGAAAGCAAGATTCTGTAGCATATTTAAACGCTTTTAACCAAATCAAACAACAGGGTCTTAAGTATACAGAGGAGTTGATTAAAGCAACTAGAGATTCTTTTGACCTTGAGAATACCAATCCAAAATACGCCTCTCTGTTAAAGCAGAATAGATGTTGTACAAAATGGGTGTCTACTCTGACTGATTTGTATTTTGTTTTGAATTCTACAAATAAAATCTTGTCAAACAATGTTTAGTATAGGTGAATTATGAAAGTAGCATTGGATCCAGCCAGATTGGCGATTTTGAATAAAAAGTTTGAAACTGTAAACAATCAGAAACGTGAGTATGATGATTCGGAGAAGTTGAAATTTTATAACCTTGAACGTTTTGGTCGGTATGTTTTTCGCATCATGCCGATGACTGCTGATCAGAACAATTTTTTCGGTGAATTCGTAGGAAATCATTGGGTTAAACTTAATCAAGAAGAAAAGTCTAAATTTGTTCCATGCGTTGAAAGTTATGACGCACCGGGGGCTATTTGTCCTGTTTGTGAAGCTTTTCGTGAATTGGAAAATTTAGGTATTGAGACTAAAGGTTTTTGGAAAATGAGAGCAGCCAAAATGGTTGCTATGAAAGTCTTGATGATTGAAGCACCAAATGAATATGACTTGCCTATGAACAAGATTTCTATTCTGAAAGTTCCTTTAAGCATCTTCCAGATTATTGCAACAGTTTATAATAGTCCTGATTCACCAGATGTACTTGATCCTAATACAGGTGTTGCATATGTCTTGTCACGTGGTGAAAATGAACGCCATTGGAATGTAAAACTGTTAGATTCTTCAATGCCACAGTGCGGTATTTTAGGTGGTTCAATTGAAAACCGTGACAAATTGCTTGCTGACAATGAAAACATGCAGTTAAAGAAAATCTTTAAACTTCCGTCAGATGAAAAGATGATGGATATTAAAAAGACTGCACATGATATTAAAGAAAGAATTATGAAAGCAAAGAATACTGTTGATAATTCTGTTTCTGAAATGTCTACAGTTGCGGTTTCTGAAGCACCTGCACCTATTGCTGTTACTAAACAGATTCCCATTGTTAACCCGTTGCAGCAGTCTGTTCCAACATACAATCAGCTGCCTAATGTGGTTCAGCCACAGATGGTTGTTCAGCAACCAATGCAGATGCCAATGCAGCAACCTGTTCCTGTTCAGAATATGCAGTTTGCACCAAATGTTCAGCAACCTTCTTTTAATACATACAATCAAGGTATGCAGAATACAGAAGTATTGGATGATGAAATCCCTTTTGAAAAACAGACGGTAGCGGAAACAGTCACTCAACAGGTTAAGCCTGTTGCAGCTGCCCCGTCTGTAAATATTGACTATGATAATTTAACCCCGCAGCAGAAAGCAATCATTGAACAATATCGCGACGGTTGCAAGATGCAGTGTTTTGGTCGTCATGACAAATATGACGCACTAAATAATTATGACTGTTTGATTGACCCGTTTTCTTCGAATTGTGCATTGTGCATCAAGGCGTTGACAGGTATTGATCATACAAAAGAATTGGGTATGGATTAATTGTTGCCGAAGGGTAGGTAACTAGAATTATCTACCCTTCATTTTTAATGAGGAATTTTTATGGCTAAAAAGAAAGAAGAACCTGTAAAGAGAATCGAAGACGAATCTGAACTCGACGGTTTAGATTTGGTAAGTGATCTACTTTGTGGTGATAAAGAAATTGAAGCTATCAGTGCAAATGATGTTGAAGCTGTCGATCCTAGCAAGATGATTTCAACTGGTTTGATTCCACTTGACATGGCTTTTGGTGGTGGTATTACTCGTGGTCGTACATATGAGATTTCAGGACCAGAATCTCACGGTAAATCAACATTGTGTGATAGTGTTGTAGCAAGTTGGTTGAAGACTAATAAGCACGCGCTGTGTTTGCGTATTGAATCAGAATCAACGATGGATAAAATTCGTTGTAAGATGATTGGTATTGATCTTAACCGTGTTATTGTTTTTGAAACAGCAATCATGGAAGAAGGTTATGATCAGATTGCGAAGGTACAAAATAAAGTTTATGAAAAGTATGGTGATAAAGTTCCTTTATTGATTGTTTGGGATACTTTAACAGCAGCTGGCCCTCGTCAAGAAATGGAAAGTGATGATGTTTATGGTTCAGGAATGATGCTTAATGCACGTATCAATTCACGAGAATTGCGTAAACTAAATTATCGTTGTGCACAATTTGGTCATTCGGCTATTATTATTCAGCAAGTTCGTGAAGCCGGTAAAGATATGTATGGCAATATGAAATGGTCAACAACCGGTGGACAGGCGTTAAAGCACTATTGTTCTTCACGTGTGTTTGTGAAGAGACGTGCACCTATTTATAAAGACGATAATATGAAGAATCCTATTATCGGTTATGAAGTTGAACTAGATATGTTGAAAAACAAGGTGACTGGTGTAGCAAAACCTGTTCCTGTTATTATGAATTTGATTGAAGGGTTTGATCCATATGCATCTGCAGCAGCTTTTGCAATGGAAAACGGTAATGCACAACCGTTTATTACAGGTTCAGGCGCATGGATTACTGTAATCGATCATCATAACAATGAATATTGTAAGATTAATGGAACAAAAAAATTGACAGCAAAGCTTCGTGAAGATCCATATTTAATGAAACTGATCGAATATGCAGCATATTACAATAAATCAGCCGAGCATGAGATGTGGCGAATTAAGTATGAAACATTGTTGAAAAAACTTTATTTAGAGCTTGATGAGTTGCTTCAGCAGAAAGAAACTTCTAAAGAGTCAAAAGAAAAATCTGATGCGCTTGATAGCCAATTAGATAGTGCTTTAGATAATATTGATGTGTAAAGAATGGGGCTTTAGCCCCATTCTTTTTAAGTTGACTATTTTTGGAGTTTGTTCTAAAATAGCATAAATTTTATTAAGGATTTTAAACCATGCAAGCTTTAGATGTTTTAAGAAAATGTGCTGATAGTTACAACGTAGGTGATGTTTATACATTAACTGATGAAGATGTTCAAATATTGCAAGGTGAAGATTTTTCAGCTAATGTTGGCGATGAAGTGTCTGATGCGTTGTATGACCAAATGTATAATTTTTTCAAGCAGAAGTTTCCTGATGATGAGTTTTTCAATGAAGTTGGCGCACCTGAACGTGGTAGTAAAGTACCTCTTGAATTTACAATGGGTTCAATGAACGAATTAAAATCAGGCGATTGGGATAAATGGAAACTAGATGACGAAGAGTATGTTATCACATCTAAACTTGATGGTATTTCATGTGGTTTGACTTTCGAGGATGGTAAATTAAAATGTGCTCAATCACGTGGAAACGGTATTGAAGGTGCCGATATTACTCGTCATTATAATAAATTTAAGATCAAAGGGTATATTCCTGAAGGTAAAGTACGTGGTGAAATTATTATTCCTAAAGTGGATATTGAAAATTTCATTAATGAGGTTGAAGTAGAAACAGGAAAACGTTATAAAAATGCACGAAATGCAGTTGCTGGCCAAATGAATTCAAAAGTAGCAACAAAAGCTTTTTATAAGTATGCCAATTTTGTTACATATAAATTGATAGATTATGTTGATGAAATTTCAACTTTTAAAGAATCTTTGGATATTTTAAAGGCTGCAGGTTTTCTAGTTGCTAATGTACATGGTGTTTTAAAAGGTTCAGATATTACTGAAGATTTTTTGATTGAAACAGTAAAAGACGTTAAAGAAAATGATCCATACGAATGTGATGGTATTATTTTGACGTTGAATAAACCTGATAAAAAACATCAAGGTAATGAAACAGGTTCGCTGAATCCGAAAGATTCTAGAAAATTTAAAATTGGGGCAACAAACCTTGAAGCCAAAACTGTTGTTGAAGGTATTGAGTGGAATCCTTCAAAAGATTATAAACTGAAACCTGTAGCTATTTTGTCACCGGTTGATTTGAATGGTGTAACTGTTTCTAGAGCAACAATGAATAATTATCAATGGGTAAAAGATAATGGCATTGGTATTGGTTCAGAAGTTATTATTAAGCGTTGTGGTGAAGTTATTCCAAACGTTGTTGAAGTGTTGACTACATCAAATGATTTAGGTATTGCAGAAAATTTTGAAAAGCATTCACGTGTTGAAGGCGTTGATTTATGTCTTGATCAAGATGTTAAAGATGGTTCACTTGATGATGTTTATGCTTTAATTTCAGCTAAAAAGATTGCGTATTTTTGTTCATCGTTAAAAGTTGAACAAGCTGGTTTGGCTAATGTTATTAAGATGATGAAAACTTCTTTCATTAAAGAAAAAGATTATACTTTAGAAAACTTTTTAGTTGAACCTGAATCACGATTTATTTCAGCAATTGGTGCAAATGGAAAGAAGTTGTTTCAATCATTACGTTCGAGATTAGCTAATGTTTCTGAACCAGCTTTTTTTGCAGCTGTTGATGTTTTTGGTTCATTGATTGCTGAAAAACGTTTAGAAAAAATTTATGAAACATTTGGCACTTTAGATGTAACAAAAAAACAATTAGAAACCGTTCCTGGTTTTGCAGATGAGACAATAAAAAAATATGAAGCTGGTTTGAAGAGTCTTCGGTATTGGAAATCTTTTTGTGAAAATCAGTTAAAAGATATTGTTAAATTTAAAAATTTTGAAAAGTTGTCAGATGAGTTGTCAGGTTTAAACGTTGTCTTTACTGGTATACGTGATCAAGAAATGGAACAGTATATTAAGCAAAATGGTGGCCGTGTTTTATCATCAGTATCAAAAGAATGTAATTTAGTTGTTGCTAAAGACCCTAATTCTTCATCGTCAAAAATTAAAAAGGCAAAAGGTTTAGGTATTGAAGTAATTTCATATGATGAAGCTAAAGGTCGTTTTTGATGTTTGGGTTAGATTTTGACTATTTGACAATAAAAGACTTAAATGGTAATGTTTTGGCAAGCGGAAAGGTTGTTGGTAGGAAAACTATTTCCCGTTGTGAACATGCGTTTAATCATGTCAGTGTTGATGGAAATTTTTATTTTAATTTAGATTCAAAACAATTTCTTTTTGATAAAAGAAGCAAACCTGTTGATTTAGTTAAATTTGAGAATAGAGATAACTTGTTTAATGTTGTCGATTGGAAAGATTCTAGCGAAATAGTCGATGCGGATATTTATCGTGACAATGATATAGATGAATTAGATGAAGAAGTTTCTTTTCTTGTTGAATGTTTAAATCGTTTAGAAGGTTTAACTACAACATGTTCTTGTTGTGGACATGGTGAATTTAATTTATATGTTGACTTCGTTTTGACTGATTTGAAACCTTTATTGGTTTTGGAATACTTGATTTCGAAAGAATTTAGGAAAGATTTTAACCTTTTATTCGATAAAGATCGCGTGATCGCAGACGACAGCGTCAACTTGACGCTGTCGTCTGCGGGTAAAGGCCGTATTGCATATTTTGCTGCCAATAAATTGGCAATTAGACTTTATGAATTGACATCATAAACCTTCAACAGGTTTTACTATATAGCTACATTCACATTTTACTGAAAAGTCTTGAATAATAGAATCTGGTTTTGTCATTACTGTTTTCTGTAAAGACTTAAGCATTTCATTAAAATCTTCGAATTCACGGATACGTTTGTTGCTTACTTTTGTTACGACGTTATTTTTATCAACGACATTGTACGAACATTCAATCCATGAATCAGTTAAGATTTTTTCTTCGAGTGTTGTTTTAAACCATTTACGTTTTTTAAACATGAACGATTCACCGATTAGGTTGCTTTGAGAATTATACTTTTTCCAAGCATTCATCATTTGTTCATTATATACATTAAAACGTTTAAGTTTAAAATTAGTAGACATGTAGAGATCCTTTAAATAGTCTTTATTTTAGAACAACAATCAGAATTCTAAAATAGCGTTATTTAGGAAGCCTGAACGTTCACCGTATTTGATATACCCTAAAGGATTACAGACAACAGGTGTTTTATCAATAAAGTATGAGCATGTATTATGAACATGTCCATGGATCCATAACATGATATTGTCGTGTTCCTTTATGAAATCTTCCATATCATTGCAAAAACCTGATGTAATAGGATCAGTCAAATACTTTTGTGACGCACTTCTTAATGAAGGCGTGTGATGAGTAACGATGATAAATCGTTTTTTAGGATTCTTTACTAAACGATTATGAATGTATTTTTTAGCAAGGTTATGTAACGTTACAACATTTTTAGGTGTTAAGTATGAATCATCATTGTATAAAATTGAACGAAAATCATTTAGAGACCTATTACATAATTTCATGTGTTCTTTCTGACTATTAAAGATATTGAAATCCGTCCATAATGTTGTACCTAAAACAATAATGTCATCAAAATGTTTTTCTTCATTTTGCAAGAATGATACATTTCTATTTAGATGAAATTCATTACGAAGTTCATTTTCAGTTTCTGTTAATGTTTTGTTAACGCCATAACATAAATGATTACCACCAATGAATACAGCTTGTTTTTTAGTCCAAAAGGGGTTTTCATAAAAGCTTTTAGTTGCTAGCAGACTTCCGGTATCACCTGCATCAATGAATAAATCAGCTTTTTCAGAAGTGTTCAAAATTTCAGCAGGTGTTTGAATGTGGTTAATGTCGGCATGTACATCAGAAAAGATTTGAATTTTCATTGTTGTTCCAAATAAATATTGACAGTTGTCGTTGCTTGTAGTAATGTTTTATCAGATTTTTGATAGGAAGTAAAGATGAAACTAGATTTTCAGCGTTATAATATTTTTCCTGAATTTCGTAAATATCAGGAAGAAACCATTCAAAAGATTGTTGATTTTTGCACAAAATCTTCAAAGAAGTTTTTGTTTGTGCAAGCACCTACAGGTTCAGGCAAATCTATTATGGCGTATGTTGCGGCACGCTATTTAACAGAAGATTCAAAACGTGTTAAGAGTGGTTATCAGGCGAAAGTATATTCAGAAGATGATTATTATAAAACAATTCGTAATGTGTATTTACTAACATCTAAAAATCTTTTGCTTGATCAATATTATCGTGATTTTAATCGTTATATGCCTATTTGCAAGGGGCGTGGCCATTATTTGTGCAATATGGATCATAAACCGTGCAATGAAGCGGCTTGTTTAAAGAGCAGGAAACCATCAGCACTACCTTGTTATGATTCATGTGTATATCAAATTGCTAAACGTAGAATGATGGCCGCTGATGTTTCAGCTACAAACTTTTCATATTTGTTGAAGCTTGTAAAATCAAAAACGTTTGTTTGTAAAGATTTATGCATTGTTGATGAGTGTCAAGCAATGGAATCTGTTTTGCGTGATGAGTTTGTTGTGCAAATGACTGAAAGCACTTTACAGATTATTAATAATTTAAAAGAAGATATGCGAAAAGGTGTAGAAAGTGATATTTTGCCAATTTGCATGCATAAACTTGAAAAAAATAATTATAATTTTAAAAAGATAAACATCACAAAAGTTGATTACAATAGCCTTGAAGATGTAAACAAATTTGTTGAAGGTGTGTGTGCTGATGTAGGTAGTTTATTTTTTGGTTTGTCTGCAGCATTGGATGATTATACAACTGAATTTTGTGGTGGTGACGAAGCTGTTGCTGTTCAAAATAAAGAGTATAAAGAGTTGATTAAAAAATGTGATTTCTTAAAGCATTTGCAGTCAACTATTCGTGATTATATCTCATTGAGAACATCTGTTGAGTGGGTTGTTTGTGAACATAAAACAGCAAAGGGTTTTATTACTGGTTTCGAGATCAAGCCAGTTACAATTGAATTATTAACAACTCAATTATTTAAAAAGATTGCTAAAAAGAAAGTTGTGATGATGCCTGCCACTATTGGCGATCCGAACAGGTTTGCTAAAAGTTTAGGTATTCCATCTGATGATTTTGAGTTCATTGATGTTCCAGCAACATTTCCTATTGAAAATAGACCTTTTGTAAAGTGGCCTATTTGCTCAATGTCGTATAAAAATATGGATGAAAACATGCCTAAAATAGCTGAAGCATGTGATGCAATTTTGGAAATGTATCCTGAACAAAAAGGAATTGTTCATTCTGTATCTTTTAAAAACGCTATTTACTTGCGTGACCATATGAAGAATAGTGATAGAGTGTTAATTCATGATCAAGTGAGCAAGAATTTTGTTTTGGAAGAGTTTATGAAATCATCAAATAAAGTTTTGATTTCACCTTCATTAATTGAAGGGTTTGACTTTAAGGGTGATTTGTCAGAATTTCAAATTTTTATTAAAGTTCCGTACTTAAGTTTGGGTGATAAAGTTGTTGCGAGACGTTTACAGCTAGATGAAGAATGGTATATTAACAGTGCTGTTTTGCAAATTTTGCAAGGTGTTGGTCGTTCTGTCCGTTCTGAAACAGATGTCGCAGCTACATTTTGTCTTGATAATAATATCAATTTCTTGTTAAGCAGATATAAACATTTGTTTACAAAAGATTTCTTAAATACAATTGTTAGCGTTTCGGATTTTGCATAAATGCAGTTAGAAGATAAAAAAGTAAAAACAATAGCAAGTGCATTTGAAGTGTCTGAAGATTTAGTAAAGTCTATTTTAGATGCATATATGGCATTGACGTTGAATAACATTTTGGTTAATAAAGATGATCAAACAATGTTTGGTGTTATGAAACTTGATCGTCAAAACAAAATGTTGCAAATTGTTGATAATACTGATTATATTGACAATATTTTCACAGGCAACGTATCGCCAGAAATTTTTAAAAGGTTCTTGCTATTTGGAAACAACAAAATCTAGTAGCAATAATGTCTTTAAAAAAACGTGATTTTAAGCATAATCAGGAAATAAAAAAGTCTGATTTATGTATTAAAATAAATACAGTTTATGATAGTATAAAAGATAGCAAGGATTTCAATGTATATTATAATTCCTTGCATGATTTGCTTAAAGAGTTTTTTACTAAAGAGTATTGTTATTCAAAAGGAACCTTGCCATATCCTGATTTTGATGAAGAGATGGTTGAGGATTTCATGATGAATTGGCAACGTCAGGGATTTTCTTTACGTGCAAGAGAGAAGAAGAAAAAGCCCTATAAGACACTAGTTGATAAATTATCAAGTGATGAAGTTAAACGAGCGTCGCATTATCTTAATCTTTATGAGTATAGACGTAAGTTGTGTGATTTTGATAAATATACAGTCCCTATTAGCGAACATTTAGATTATGTATATTCTTTAATAGATGATAGCGACAAGTATAAAAATATTGACGATTTAGTTTGTAGAGAATTAGAACGTATTTATGATAACAATTTATTTGTTGAAGATAAGTTAAATTTTCATATATTTGTTTTTATTTCAATGTTTTTGGGTTCTTTTGATTTAGAGTACATTTATTCAAGTTTGTTTTACAGATTAACAAAAGAAGA
Organism: uncultured Candidatus Melainabacteria bacterium; assembly: GCA_937891325.1. GTDB lineage: Bacteria > Cyanobacteriota > Vampirovibrionia > Gastranaerophilales > Gastranaerophilaceae > UBA6984. The sequence continues at coordinate 11,173 of CALAFU010000275.1, forward strand.
TTTTTTGTTGAATGCCGTAAAATGTAACGTGAAGAATGCAGTCAAACGAATCGAGAGACGACTAGATGGCATTGAAAGCAACGAAGAAGTGTGCAAAAGTCCTGAACAGTGAAAACAGTTTTTTGTATTTAGCATTATCTGTTTTATCTGAAGAAGGGTATCCTTCAATATCTGCGATTTGTGCTGTCATTGGTCCTACAAACTTTTTACGTTTAGTGACAGTTTTAGGTGGTGCCAATTTAAAAATTCCTTCGTCAATGGAATTGTCTACGTCAGTTGTGGCAGCGTTGTACCTTTATCACCTATATGTTGAGCCAATGTCCGAAAAAGATTTTATCCAGGCGTATGAAATTGATTTAGTAACTTTAATGGCTATTAAGAAAAGAGCAAAACAATGGATAAAGTCAATGAAAGATAAAGGTATTAATGTTCGGTATTTATTACAAAAAGCTGTGGATTTAAAATAATGGCAAATTTTTATAATGATGATTTTGATGAAGATATTGTTCCTGTGAATGCAAGCTTTTCTACAACGATGAGTAGTGCCGACGATTATAATCGTGATGAAAGTAACAAAAATACTTTAGGAATTTTTAAGTCTGTAATAAATTTTGCGAATGCTTTAAAAGAAATTAATACTAAAGAAACTGCGCAAACTTTAAAAAATATGACTGATTTTATTTCGCAGACATATTTGAATTATAGATTTCAAAATGGTTTGATTGCTGAAGATATGAAACGAAATCTATTGTCACGCTTTAATGAAGTTATGGTTTCTTGTACACCTGCAGAATTAACAGATATGTATCGTGCTATTAATGAAGCTGGTGTTGCAGACCTTGATAGAATTTTTGGTGCACGTTCTGGCGGTATTAATATTAACATGCAAGGCCCTACTCATAATGTCTATGACAACCATGTTGAGAATCAATTGAATCAGCAGCAAAATGTATATAGCAACAATGAAAGCGTAATGAAATCACTTGAACCAAAAACTGTTAGCAGTATGACTAAAATGGCGGAAGCTGCTGGTGTTTGGGGACAGATAGGTGTGCCAAGGCAAAATCAAGTGGAATATAAACCTGCTGAAAAAATACAGACTGGTACTGAAAAGATTGCAAATATGCTTGATGCCACTTTTCATGAAATAAAAGCAGAAGAAAAGAAAAAATTAAACGAAGAATAATTTTGAATATTTTCTAATAGGTTTCTAATGGTTGAGATTTTACATAATAATTATCAAATTCCTGTTTATTCTGTTGAAGATCAAGAAAACATTATTAACTTGATTCATTCTAAAGAATTTAATGATATTTATTCTTTTTATTCTGAACAAATTCCTCGTGGTTCACGTTTAGAGCAATTGCCTGATTTTGAAAAAAGAATGGGTTTCTATTTGTATTATACAGGTCAGGAACAATTCTTAAATCAGCTTGATGTCTTGTTGTATAAAAAGCATATGCCGACTATTCAAGAATTCTTGAAAGATGATGCATATATGGGTAATTCGTATGCAATTATTTATCCATACTGGCGACAAATTTTAGCAAAAATATTTGACCCATCAAATCAGTATTTCGAATGTGTTACTGGTGATACAGAAATTCCATTAATGGATGGTTCAGTAAAAACTGTAGCAGATTTATGTTTATTTGGTTATGAAGGTTGTTATGTATACACATGGAACGAACAAAAGCATTCTGTCGAACCTGGTGAAATAGAAGGCATTCAATATAGTGGTGAAAAGAGAGTTTATGAAATAACTTTAGACAATGGAAAGGTTTTTAAGTGCACTGGAAATCATAAATTTTTGAATAGAAATAATAAGTGGGTATTGACAAAGGATTTAAAAGTAGGTGATTCATTAATGCCTTTTGAAAGATTTGTAGAAGATAAAACTGCAAAAGGTGTAAAATCATATGAAAAAGTAATCATACCTTCAAAAAATTCTGTTGTAAATTCAGAATACACACATCGTTTAAGTGCATTGTGGAAATATGGTCGAAAATATAAAGCGCCTGTAAAGAATATGAATGAAAGGGTACGTTATGAAGTTATACATCATAAAGATGGTAACAAATATAATAACAACCCAACTAATTTAATTTATTTAGATAGTAAGACGCATCTAGATTATCATACAAAATTCGCAAGAAAACAATTAAAATTGTATAACGAAGCTTATAAGAATGGTGTCAAAGAAGTTGTTGATTCTATAAAAAATAGGTTAAGAAAGGGTTCAGTAAACAGGTGGTCAGACGAACAACAACATAAGTTAGCTTCAGAACGTATGTCATCGCGGAATCTGCAAGATAATTATGCTTCCAAAATTTCTGTTGCTTTTTGGAACAGTGAAAAAGGTGCATTATTAAAAGAAAATTTAAGAATAAAACAAAGAGAGAAAAACTTAAAAAATAATCCTTCAGCAAGGTTAGATATATCAAAGGAGCGTTTTATTGAAACTTTAAAAGATAGTTTTTCATTAAGAGAAGTTGAAAGAAAATTAAATTGTTCCAGATGTTATATAATCAATAAGTTAAAATTTTATAATATCAACCATAAAGATATATTAAAAAAAGTGACTGAAGAAGAAGTTAGACACATATTAAGTTGTGGCTATACTATAGATGAGTGCGCAAGTAATACTTGTATTAAAGTAAAGACTTTAAAGGCCTGGTGCAATAAGTTTGATATTAATACAAAAGACGAAATTAAATATAATCATAAAATTGTTAGTATAAAATTGTTAGAAAAAAGCGAATCTACTTTTAACGTTTGTATTCGTGGTAATCATAATTTTGCAATAGACAGTGGAGTATATGCTTCTAATTGTGTTTTTCGTGGAAGTATTGGTTGTTTGTCTGGCGATACAAAAATATTATCTGATAATAAATTAGTATCCATTGAAAATTTAGCAAGTTTAGGCGAAGATAATGAATTTAATGTTTTATCGTATGACATTAAAAATAATGTATTTGTAAAAGCAAAAGCTTTTAATGCTCGTTGTACTGGAAAGAATAGAAAAGTATTAAGTGTTAGTCTATCTGACGGAACAACGTTAAAATGTACGGGTGATCATAGATTTCTATTGAGTTCAGGTCATTATGTTGAAGCAAAAGATTTAAGAAAGAATGATATTTTGTGCTCAAATAGTGGTAGTGTTACTGTTAAAGATGTGCATGATTTTGATAAAAATTGTGAAGTATATGATATAGAAGTACCTGTTTATCATAATTTTGCTGTAGTAACGGATTCAGGGAATTTAATTATTTTACACAATTCAGGAAAATCGACCATTGCGCGTAGAGGTTTAATTTATGCACTTTATCGTATATGTTGTTTAAGATCACCCCATAAGTTATTTAATATTGCGCCAGATACTGTTTTATCTGCTTTGATGATTTCTGTTACGTTACAGCAAGCACAAGATACAGCGTTGAAACCTGTGCTTGAAATGATTCGTAATTCACCGTGTTTTCATGAAGTACGTAAAATGACGGCATTTGATTCATTTGGGCCAAACGATCCTGTTCCGTTTTGTCGTCAAGGAAATGGCATTAGGTTCCCAAATAACGTGTATTTGTCTGTAGGTTCAAATATCAATCATATTATTGGTTATAGTGTCTTTGGGTCGATCTTTGACGAAGCGGAAGAAAAAGATTCATCCGAAGCGTTTAAACTATATACAGGTTTACGTGAACGTATTAGATCACGTTTCTTAAATTCATCATTAATTTATTGCGCGTTGATTTCGTCATCTAAATCAAAATCAGGAATGGTTTGGGAATATATTCACAAAATTAAACCTGATGACCCTGAAACATTGCTGCTTGATCCTGCTATTTGGGAGGTGAAGGGTGATGCTTTAGGTTTATCTGGAAAACATTTTTGGATTTATATTGGCACTAAAACACACCCGTCAAAAGTGTTACCTGAAGAATATAATGATGTACCTTTAGATAAATTGAATTATGTTCCGCCAGCAGGTTGTGAATTATTAGAAGTTCCTATTGAATATAAACGTGAGTTTGAAAATAATATTGAAGCAGCTATTCAAAACATTGCAGGTAGAACAACAGATACGTCTGATAGACCTTTTGATGATTTGTCCCGTATCGGTGATTGTAAACAATTGTTACCTGAAGTTCATTTAGAAGCGCCTTTAGGTGATCAGATCCCATTGATTGATAAATTGCCAAAAGAGTTATTTCAAGAAACAACGTTAGGGCCGCGTTTAGCAAGGTATCCAAATGCACCAAGATTTTGTTTTTCTGAAGATACAAAAGTAAAATTATTATCTGGTATTTCGAAAACAATGAAAGAGTTGTCAGATGATTATAAAAATGGTGTAGAAAATTTTGTTTATTCATGGGATTGTAATAAAAATAAGTGGTGTGTAGGTAAAATTGTTTTTGCTGGTGTTACAAAATCAGTAAACAAACTAGCAAAAGTAACATTAGATGATGGAAGTATTATAAAGTGTACGCCTGATCATAAATTTTTGTTGAAATCTGGAGTGTATAAACCAGTATCAGAAATTGATTTTAATGAAAGTTTGTTGGCTATTTACAAAAGTGACTTTGGTGATTTAATTGACTTGTTTGTTGTTAATCATAAAATCAAAAGTATTGAATATATTGATTATCCAAATTTTATTGATGTATATGATTTAACTATTGAAAATAAAGAAAAAACACATAATTTTGCTTTAGATGCTGGTGTGGTTGTTTCCAATTGTCATGTTGATCTCGCTTCACAGTCAACATCTCAAGCAGGTTATTCGTTGTGGCATAAAGAATATATCGTAAATGATTTGGGGGAACATCAAACTGTTTTCGTTGCTGATTTTGTGTCATGGATTTCAGCGCCAAATAGAATTGACCATGATGCTATTAAACAGTTGTCATTAGATTTACGTGATAAAGCAGGTGTATATATTAAAACCATTTCGTACGACCAATTTCAATCGGAATATGTAAGACAGTCTTTACAGCAGCATCATGAGTTTGAAAATGTACGCTATCAATCTGTTGATCGTGATATTACAGCATACTTGAATTTTGCACAGTGGATGATTACTGGCCGAATTAAAGTAGGTGATTGCCCATATTTACGTGAACAGTTAGGATATATTGGTGTTGCAGACAAAAAGCTAGTAACAACGCACAAAAAAGATATGGCTGATAGTTGTTTGTCATATGATACAAAAATCTTTTTATTGTCTGGAAAAGTTTTAACAATTGAAGAGTTGTATCATTCTGACATTGAACATGAATGGGTTTTGGCATGTGATTGTGAAACAAAACAGTTGAAGCCAGTTAAGATTGAGCGTGTTTTAGAAAAGTACACACCTGAAACATTATTACAGTTCACTTTAAGCAATGGTAAAACTTTTGCATGTACGGATGACCATTTAATATTAATGAAAGATGGAACATACAAACATGCTGAAGAAATCATACCATATGATGAATTGATGCCATTCAATTATTATCATGAATTAAATTATCATGATCGTTATAGAAAAGTTGTTAATCCGTTTAAAGGAACATCAAAATTCCTATACAAAATCGTTTCACAAGATTTATTGTCTAATGCAATTGCTGAAGCTAAAAAACGTGCTGTTGTTGACGGCAGTAAGTTTACTGTTATTCATCATAAGTCGCACAATAAAAATGATGACAGACCTGAAAATTTAGTTCCATTAACAAATATTGAACATACAAATTTACATGCAATGACAGGTCGTGAAATTAAGGCGTTCCATGATAGGACTGTTATGAAACGTGCTAGAACAAAAATCATCAATGAAGGTTTAGCGTTGATGAAGCAAGTTAACCCTGAAGGGTATAGACGATATTTGTTGAAGCATGATTTAGGTGACAAACTAGCTGAACAAAAGTCAAAAGTTGAAAACTTGCATGTATATGTAACACAAATAACAAGAATTGAGAATTCGAAACCTGTTTATGATATTGTGCTGAATTCTATCCATAATTTTGCATTAGATTGTAATGTGTTTGTTCACAATTGTGTTGGTGCAGTTAATAATGCATATTTGGATGCAACACCTGTTGAATTTCCATATATTGAAGCTAAAGCGCCTGAAGTAAAGGCGGAGGATAGTTTTAATTATGATGCGAAAAGACAAGAAGTTATTGAAATTTAAGGAATAACACGATGGTTGATGTTTGCTTGATTACTGATGAAGGTTATGCTGATTATACATATGTTTGTATAAAGAGTATGTTATTTTCAAAAAATAAAGCAAGTAAATATAATGTATTTGTGTTATTAGAAATTCAAGACAATTCATATAAATTTGTTGAAAAGAAATTAACATCACTATCATGTAGAAATTTTAATATTAAATGTATTAAGGCATCCAGCGAAAAGTATAAATCATTTGAATTGTCTGGGTTCCATGTAAAGTCAGCAGATTTATTAAAATTTGATTTGATGAATATTTTTACAAATAAAGATAAATTGTTGTATTTGGATGGCGACATTATTGTCAATAAAGATTTATCTGATTTGTTTAATATAGATTTATGTGATAATTATTTTGCGGCGAACTATCATGCAGCATCAACAGATGAAACAAAGCACCGTATAGGTTTATCATTAAAACATGTTTATAATGCAGGTGTTTTGTTATTCAATTTAAAAAAGATGCGTGATGAAAATCTTTATGAAAAATTGATAGAAACTAGAAAAACCAATGAGTATATTTTAAAAGCGAAATCATTAGATCAGTTGACATTTAATTTTGTTTGTAAAGAGCATATAAAAGAATTTAATCCAAAACATCATTTAATGTTTAGGAATAATTGGGATTTAAATCTTTATAACAATACATATCATACAAATTATCAGCATTTTAATAATGTGATAAATGATGCGACAATTATACATTTTGTAGGTCCTGATTGTAAACCGTGGAAGACCACTTCAAAAGCACATGATTTATGGAAGTTTATTGAAAATGAAAATTCATTGAGTGGTTTAAAAGTATATGATGAATCAAATTATTTTGAATTAAAACCAAAGTCAAATAGTGTAATTGTTTTTTCTTTTGATAGTAATGTTACAGATCCGGCAATTGTTGCAATGTATTCATTATTGGAAAACGCAAAAGATACTATACACATTATATGTTGTATATCTAATGATGTTTGCATTTTTAATAGAGCGAGAATTGTTAATCATTTAAAAGCTGTTAACAAAAAGTTTTTCATTAGTTTTATTGATGTTGAAAGCGTATTACATAAAAGTTTTGATCAAGCATTTGTTGTTCGAGGGATTACAAAACCAGCATATTATAGATTGTTTATGAGTAGCTTTTTGCCGAATTTTAAAAAGGTAGTTTATTCAGACATTGATGTTGTGTTTAAAAAAGATATTTTTGATGTTTATTCTTTAGCTAAAGACAATAAAGCATATTATGCGGTTCCTTCCGTTAATTTGTCAGTACGTTCAAAGTTTGATGGGGATACGTGGAATTATTATTTTAATAGCGGGTTTCTAGTTGCTAATTTAGATAGAATTAGACGGCTTGATAAAACAGATGAAATTGATGATTTGGTTGCAAGAAAGCTTAATTTTCAAGATCAAGATATTTTAAATAAAGTATATAAAGGTGAAATTGGGAAAGTTCCGCCTTCATATTGTTTAATTCCGTCAGCATATACAAATGAAGAAAGTAACAAATATTCACATTGTTGTGGCAATGATTTGTTTTCAGTTGACGAAGTAAATCAATTATCAGCCCCTCATATTATACATTATGCTGGAGTTAAGCCGTGGAATAATAATAAAATAAATCTTGCTGATGAATGGCAAGTATATTGTGATAAAATATTTGACGGTAATTTCACAAAACTTGTTGAGTTGAAAGAAGAAAAGCAAGTTGTCAACGTTACTCAAGTTGAATTGTCAAAAGTTATTGGTAAAGAGTATTTGATAAAAAGGTTGGCTGGAATAAGGTCTTTCCAGTTGAATATAAACGATTTTAGACCTTGTTGTGTTGTCAGGTCATTTGATATGCAACATGAAGTGGTTTTTAGCTGTCGTGATGATTTTAGCAGCAATGACAAAAAGAAAAAGTTAATTGATTTAAAAAGACAGTCCAAAATAGTGTTAGTCGAACAGTATATAAAAGGTTCTTTTGATGTAACTGTTGATGCATGGCTAAATGTTTCATGTCAAGATAATTTAAGCAGTAATATTGAAGCAAAACTAATTGACTTGTCTAAACGTTTAATAATGCAGTTTCCGCAGTTTAGGTATTTGGATTTTCTAATTGCAGGTGATAAAGTGTATTTTAAACGTTTTAGAAATGAGTAGTTACATTTATGTAATGTCAAATGGAGAAGCTTTTAAAGTAGGGTTGTCAAAAGATCCTAAAAGAAGATTGCGCCAATTGCAAACAGGCAATCCTAAAAAGTTATCTTTAAAATATTTTGTAGAAATAGAAGTCGCGCCTGTCAAAATCCTTGAATCAATAATGCATCGATATTTGAGACTGAATCATTTAACTGGCGAATGGTTTAATGCTGATTTCACAACAATAAAGAATTTGCTTGATTTTGTGAAGATTCGCTACGATAATGAAGAAACAGAGCGTGAGTTTAAATTAGGAATTTTGGATTACGAAGCATGAAATCACCTGAAGAAAATAAAAGAAAATTTGATGCAGAACAGCAAATTCGTTTTGTGCAAGATCGTGAAGAGTTAATAGATTTTGTTCGTGATTTATGTGCAGCTTCGAATTTAGGTAAAGATTTTGTAGATAGTTTTATTGTGCGTTTAGATAGATTAGTTGATTTAGGTCGCTATTTAAATGTAAAAGATACATTTGTAGAAGATTTACAAAATAAAAAGACAAATGAAGATAACTTTTTTGATGGAGTTGATTTAAATGCCCTTGATTGATTTAACTGAAGAGTTGACATTTAAAATTAAACATTATGATGATTCCGTTTATGAGCAAGTATTGGAGCAGTTTTTTGATACTTTAGGGTATTGTATCAATGTAGTAGATAAAGCCAGCAAGAATCATGCTGTTGGTATCAATAGTTATATTGTTATGTTAAATCATAAAAAGAGTGAATTCACGGTAGAGATTCCTGAAACTTTTCCAAATATTATTTTTAAATTAAAAAAGAGTAAAAGTTTAAAATTAAGTGATAATCATCGTGATGAAATTCTGTCATTTGTTTTATCAGCACATACTTTTGTGGCAATTGCTAAACGTATAAAAACATTTCTTGATTTGGAGAAAGAGTCAGTTGGAAAAAATGCTGAATTTAAAGAAGGTTTTGTCTATTTTAATTTAAAAGGTGTTGAGCTTTTTGTAGACCCTGTTCAGAAGTTAACTGAAGAATTTAATATAAAGTTTGAAACTGTCACTGAAAATGGTCAATTGTTTTTTAAAGTACCTGTAGAACGTTTGATGCAGTTGGGATATACAAATACAGAAATTTCAACAATTATGCATTTGATTATTTCAGCATTTAAATATGTGTACACTGTTGAATCATGCGGTCAAGATTTTATTAAGCGTTGCCAATTAAAAGCTGAATTGGAAAAGTGGAAAAATACAGCAATTCATTCTGTAGATGAAATTTTAAAAAATAGGTGATTTATGGATTTAAATGATTTAGAGATTGATAATGAGCATGAGCTAGTAAAATCTCATTCATGTTCTGGTAGGATGGAAAGACGTTATTCAGAACAATTGTGTGATTTGTTTTATGAATATAGAGACTTTTTATGCAATGTTTTCGAAGTAGGAGATATTAGTTTCATTAATGTTTGGAAAAAACGTTTTGGTTTTATAGAAAAAAACTCTGATTTTTACGATCTTTTGTTAAGCAATGAAAAGTTTACACAAACTATTGGTGATGATGAGACTTCGTTTACGGGGCATGTTTGTCGTTTAGGTGATGTTACATATATTGTTGTCGAATGGATGCTTGAAAAGAATACATTCAACCCTGTTATTTACATTCGAAAAAAAGAAGAATTATCGTTGTAAAATAAAAGCGGGTTTAAAACCCGCTTTTATTTTTATCTTCGCAATTTTTGGATGATTGGTTTCTTTTGAGTTTCTTCAAATTTAGCTACTAATTGACCAAGAGTTTGGTTTTGATGAAGTCCTGTAAAGATTTCACCATTTTTAAAGATTGGTTTAATTTCAAAAGGTTCATAGCCTTTTTCAACATCACGTCTTTCACTATATTTTTTGTATTCATAACTAAAGACAGGTTGCTTTTCGCCATTAATTTCTTTAATACCTGTTAATGTGACTGCAATCACGCTGTCTGTGAAATCAGAAGATTTTATTGTTTGAATATCTTTATTGTTTTCATTTTGAAGGATTTTAGCAAAGATGTAATATACAGTATCACCAATCTTTTTGCCTTTAAAATCATCAAGGATATCTTTTTCCGTTAATGAGACGTCTTTTGGAAAGATATAGCGAATATCTTTATCTTTATTTGCTTCGCTGTTAACAATATTATTAATAGCATAGCTTGTTGTACCTATGTTATTATTTTTAATAAAATTTAAACATTCTACAACGCTGGATTTGTCTGTTGTTGGAAAATCAAAACCACCATCAATCAGAAATTCTTTTAGAATAGGATATCGATCATCGTTTTTGTTTGCATTCAACAAATCTTCCACGCTAACATCGTAGTACGTGTCATTCTTAAGTTTTGATTCACTTGATTGTTCACGCACTGTAATTGAATATGTTGATTGAAGATTACTGTCTTTAGCAATAAATTTAACAACCGCCGATATGTTGTGTGGCTTTTTACCTGTAAAGTTAATAACTAAAGGAAGAAAATGATCTTTAAAAATATCGTTTGATGTCAAATTTGGATCATTTCTATTAACAGTTATTACTTCTTTCGGAAAAACTTTAGTACCAATGCATTGGTTGATTATTTCACGTAAACTATCTCGCTGTTCTGAAGGTACCAAGTAATCATCAATAGCAGATTCAGGGTTTCTTTTTGATGAAAGCTTCATATAATATGCATCATCAAGTTTGGAAATTGTTGCTATATAGTCGTTATTCGGGAAGTCAAATGTCATTTCGTCAACAACGCCATCATTTAAATCTGATAGTCTTTTTTCAAAATCTTCTTTACTGAAGAATTTGTTTGAATCAACTTCATTCTTTTGCGAGAAGTTCATTTGCTCAAGTGAATTTAAGACATTCATGACGGTTGGTTCGTTTAGACGCATTTTAGTAGAAGGTATACCTTGTTTCATTAATGTAATGGTATCGCCGTTGTTAATCAATTCACCATCTTTTGTAATAGTTAATGCATATGATGTTTGCTGTTGTTGTGTAGCAATTACAGTTAAACCGTTTCTTAATTCACATGCTTTACCTTCATCATCTTTAATAGCATCAAATGTATAGTAATGCGAAAGTTTGGAAATATTTTTAGCAATCTCTGCGATTGTACTGTATTCATTATTTGTTTTAGCAAAATGGACACTGATTTCTTTTGAATCACCGTTACTAGTTGTTTCTAAAACATATCCTGCATTTAGATTGACGAATGCTAAATCATTTATTGATACTTCTTTGTCAGTATTTTTAAGCTCAATAGCAATAGTTAATTCACTGTCATTATCATTAATAAATGTAGTTTTATTGTTTTCGTCTTTTTGTAATGCACCAATATTTTTTCTAAATAAAGGCAGAACAAACGTTTCGACTTCATTTTTATTATATGTTTTGACTATTTCGTTGTTATTATTACGTCCAATTGCATATATTTCGAATAACTTAAATTTGCATTGAAAATTATCTTTCAACAGTTTAAGGTCGCTGTTTTCAAGCTTTGAGTTTGAGTATGCTTGATTGTTAAAGATTAAAATCGTTGAACCTTTGTATTTATTACAAACATTGAATATGTCTTTAGAAGATTTGTCAACGCCTTCAGATGGTGCCAGGAAATTAGTAGTACCTGATATCAAATCTTCTGTTAAGATTTCTTGCATACTCTCATTGTATAAACGTTTTGCTTTATAAAGACGTAAGGCATCATTGTGCGGTGTATGAATACCATCATAATATGGATTCAAGTTTTCTAAACGAGCTTTTTCTGTTAACATAAAGTATTGTGTATTGTTTACGAACTTTGCACAGTTTGTATCTTCTTGCTGTAAACCGACAAATTCACACGCTTCGTTTATGTTTTTGAAAATTTTAGTTTCAGAATCGCTGTGGAAAATAAAACTTTCAGTTAATGTTTTGTCGACATGAGGAACTAGCATTGCAATTGCTTTTTGAGATTCGTCAAGAATCAAGCAAATTGGATTTTCAGGATTTTCGTCGTCTGATAAAAGTTCTGGTTTCCATTCTTTTAATGTTGTAAATTTTAAAGAATATTTTGACATTATATACAATTCCTGTTGACAAAAACTTAATTTTAGAACAATATTGTTTTGTTCTAAACATAAACCTAAATTGTCTATAGGGCTTTTGATGAGTATATTTAAAGACCTTCTAAATAAGCAAAATGAGCTTCAAAAAGATGAAGCAAAAGAGTCTGTCAACAAAGTAACTATTCCTGAAGGAATTACATTTACAGATGCAAACAAATCAAAAATTGTTTTGTCTGTTGTTGGTGATAGTTTAAAAATAACAAAAGTTATAAGAAAAAATAGTTGTTATGTTACAGAAGACATTTTACTAAAAAAAGAGTATATTCCTTTTTTAGGCAAAATTCTTTTGAATTTTTATAACGATGGCAATTTAAATAAAATTAAAGAAAAACTAGAAGTGGATGATGAAAATGCCTTTGAATGAAAAAGAAGAAGCATTGCTTTCAAAATGTGATGAAGCTTTAGAGTTGCTTTATGATTACTTTCAATATTCAAGCAATTCAAGACCTGACGAATATACAAATGAATTAATGAATAAAATGACAAATGCAGTCAAAGCGTCAATTCGTTTTAACAATGCGTTAACAAAAGCTTTGGAAGACAAAGTTGTTGTGTTGTCACCACAGGCTTTAAACATGTTAAACTCTTTCTATTCATATTATGATCAGGTCCCTAAAAAAGAGTCTGATGTTGAAGATATTGGTGGATCTGCATTAATGGAAGTTTATACAGGAATTATTCAGAACATTACGCCAATTGCATTGTTGATTTCAACTGAATTATCAACAAAGTGATTTAATCCAAATTTTATATATTTTTGAAATTTGGTTGTTCTATTTGTTGAACTGCTAAAATATTGCGGAGATTAAAATGGTCGATTATCTTGATAATCTTTTTGAATCAGTTGTTAAAAAAGCTGAAAAAAAGAAAAAGATTGCAGAAAGCAAACAGGCTGCTATCGCACTAAAAGAAGCGAAGATGTCTGAAATTCCTCATGAAATTGACAACGTCATTCATTCTTTAGCGCAAATTAGAATCGATATGGAACACTTACAGACAACTTGGTCTGCTGCAGGTTTCAATGATTTAACACCGCTAGCAGAAATTATTAAAGGCGTTGTTGATTTGACGAACTTTGTTTATATGCAAGGTGCGTTGTTAGCTGATCAACAGATTGGTAAACAACCTGTTGAAGGTTTACCTGTGCCAGTTGAGGCGCCTGTAGTTGCGCAAGAATCTGAAGGTTCTTTGAAAGAAGATGACTCTGATAGTGAGTTAGATGTTTCTGAAATGGAAGCAAATTTATCAGATGCTCAAGATGCTTTTGATCAGGCTGATGAAACAGCTCAATCATATGAAGACGTTGATCTTTCTTTAGAATCTGCACCTGAAGCTGAAAAAGAATGTTCAGATATTGATGGAAAAGAAATTACGTTAGCAGAGTGCGAAGCTTTGTGTGCAAACCCTGTTAATGCAAATTTAAGAAAAGCTTTTAAGAAGTGTTGTTCCGATTTTCGTCATAATAGACCTGAAGGATCAAATGGTGAAATTGTTAAGATTATTTTAACACCTCGAAACAATTTACGTTTGATGTTTGATGGTTGTGATCGTCCAGCATTTGCTTATTGCGATGGTGAATCTTTAATTTAATTGGAGAGTATTATGATCCTTTATGAATCTAGAAAAGCGACAGCTGCTTGCCGTAAATCTTTTATTGAAAGTGTTTATGGTGAATCTGAAAGCTTGTATGAGTCAGTGTTCAAAGATGCTGCTGATTTAGAAGCATTTATGAATACTTTAGTTAAACCCGCCTTGCCTGAAGGTTGGGAAATGAGTGGTGATATTGTTGTTGATGACAATGGTGTTACCCGTGACGACGTCATTCTATACAAAGAATTAGAAGACGGCGCATTTTGTGTTTTGTCTGCTTCTTTGGTTGATGGTAAACCTTGGGTTGCACCTGAATATAGCATTGAGTTGACAAATACAAAGAATCCTGAAGAAGAAAATGAAGAGGAAGATTCTTCATACGTCTTTTCTTCAGATGATTTGCAGGAATTCAACAGCATTTATAACTCTATGATTAATGAATATGTTGGTCGTAGTTATGATTTTGGTACAGAACATGACCCTTTAAAGGCTTTAACATCTTTTGTTGGTGTTGACGCTGAAGACAAAGATTCGTTACGGTTTGCGTTAGCAAATAAAGTTCGTGATGAACAGCCAAATGATCGTGTTGCGGAACCTGCAGTTCCTGCTGAAAACGAAGATTCTGCGTCAGCAGAAGGTGAACAGCAAGAAGAACAACCTGTCGAAGATGAAGGTTTGATTTCCGATTCTGTCAAACAGGAAGCAAAAAACGAAATTGATAGTTGGTCTTAATTTTTAGTTAGATCAATAAAAATAACGCCGTGTGTTTTTTAAAACACACGGCGTTGTTCTTTTTTGTAGTGTGTTTTTAATCTATTCGAGCTGTCGTGGAAGACTTTTTAAATGATTAAATTGAATAAACTTGTAACCGAATCAATTTCCGGCGTAAATGTTTTAGTTTCATATGATGAACCATCACAAACTTTTAAAGTTTGCAGTAAAGATAAAAATGAAGTACTCATTGAAGGTGATGAAATTCATGTGTGTACATTTCTTGAAGTGAATGGTGCGAGAATTTTTGCACCACGTTTTATGGCGAACTATCCTGAAGAAAAAGTAAATAAAAACAATGCTGATATGTCCCATATGTCACCTTTTAGTTTGCTAGAATTTTTGCGTTTACGTAAAGGTGTCGACGGTGCATTAGAATTGACGATTTATCCACGTGACATGCAAGAAGGCATTAAATTTCTTTCAGGCATTAAAATTCCTTTAGGTGAATGTCTTTTAGAAGATATGAAAAAGTCATCATTAATCAACTTAATGTTGGTGATGAAAGAATCAGCACACTTGTTGAAAAAGGTTGTTGTTCGTACATTTAAAGAGTCCGATGATAGACAGGTTGCTTTTGCAACAGAAGATGGTAAATATTTTCCTATGGTTATTTCACCAAAAGATGATGATTCTTTTGCCAATTCTGTTGTTTTAGTTTTTGGCAATGGTGGTGTTGAACTTGATCTTGATGCGTTAAAAACAGCTTTACAGACACCACAAACAATGTCTGTTATTTCACGCGATCCAAATGAAGTTCAGGAACTTGACACAATTCAAGAATGTTTTTCAGTTGATGATTTGATTGATTCACATATTGTTGTTTTTGAATCAACGGATTTAAATGATTTGTCAAACACAATGTTTCATGTTCACCCTGAAGCAACAGCTAGAAATTGGAAAGTTTCTGAAATTAAAGAAGATGCAAATAAAGGATTGTTTTATTTTGAAATCCAGGGGGACAAAACTGATGAAATCTTAAAAGATGATTTAGTTATGGGTCGTTTGTTGTCTGAAAATGTTTATATTACACACCGTACACCTTTACATGAGTCTACACCAATGGATAAAGCTGTTTTTGCTTTAATGAATGGTATGGATATTAGTAAAGTCGTTAAAAATATGGTTGCTGAACAAGTTCAGTTAAATAAAACTGAAAAAATGTTTAAAGAATGTGATTGTGCTGGTATTGGTGGTTTAGATGTAGTTGCGGCCGTTACACCTGCTGCTCCAGTTAGTGATGGTTGTTTAGATGCAAGCCGTTGTGTTTTTACAGCTGGAATGACATCTAAAGATATTCATGGTATTGCTGGAAAAGTTTTAGCGCCAATGAAAAAACAACAAAAGAAAAAAGAAAAAGATGTTATCAAAGTAAACGATGATCTTCGTGCTACTGTATTAAGAGAAATGGGTATTGAAGAACAATTTAATAAAATTATGAGTATGGGAAAAGGTTTAAAAGAAGATGGTGAGGATGCCAATATTGAACTTGATAGCAACTCTTCTAGCACCTCTGATTTTAATCTTGATTCCGCTTTGTCTAGCGATATTGGTGATTCTTTGGGTGATTCACTTGTTTCTGATAATACTTCTTCTGATTCCGATGATGATAATTCAGAAGAAAAGATTGATTTTAATGTAGGTGTGGTTGGAAAGTCTGTTGAAGATGAACCTTCAAAAGTTGAAGTAAATTATATTGATGGAACAACTTCTGAAGAACCTTTTACAAATTTAGTTGTTGCATCAAGTATCAAACATGATGAAAATTATTTAATGTAAAATCATAAATAAATTTGTAATCGTTTAATAAAAGAAAGTATTATTACTATGTCTAGTGAAACAAAAAAACTCTTTGAAACTGAAGAAGCATTAGATACAACGCAAAAAGAGTATGTAATAGATATTTTTAAAAAAATGTTTAATACATATAAAGAAAAGTTTAGACAATTAGGATTATCAGACCGTCAATTGGCAGACAAATTTGATAATAATATTTTGCCTGGTTTTTTTGATTTCGCTATTACTGTTGATCATAAATTTGGCTCAATTATTCAACCTGAAATTTCTAATTATTTGTCAATCAAACACGGTTGTTGGTTGAATACAATTGATTTTGCTACGAAATATATGCCTGAAAAGTTAAAACTTGTAACAGGTTATATCGTTCATAAAAATGATTTAGAAAAAGTTAAAAAAGATTTAGATAACGATTTTACACCTGTTTATATTGATTTAATCCCACATGGATTCTTTGTAGATAAAGATGGTGATGTCTTTGACCCTACTCTAGGTGTAAATGAAGACTATCATTATTTTTATAAAATGGTCCCTGAAGAAATTTGGAAAAGTTTCAAATATTTCTATAACAATCCAAAAGATTGGTGGGTTGCCGACTTTGCTGATTGGACTAAAGAGCAAATTCGAGCAGCAAAAGAGAGTCATGAGTTTTATAAACTTTGTGGCATTGATTTTTCTGAAGCAAATGCTGTGTCACAATTAGGTAATGATACTACAGTTGACGATTCAATTGTTAAGGTTGAAGTTCGAAATGAACGTGGTGAACTTGTTGACATTGAAAATAGTGAGCAGGTTTTACAACCTTCTGATAGAAATGCTATAGGAACAGTTGAAGTTCGGAATGAAAAAGGTCAGATGAAAGTTACAGAGTCTGTTGCTTTGTCTGAAGATTATTTTGATGGGACAATTAAATTAGATCAGATTCCAGAAGATTCAACAATTGATGATATTATGGATTCTGATAGTGAAACAAATATTCCTGATGACAGTGTTTTGGAACAACAGATTGATGATTATGTTGAAGCGGAATCTAAAGTTACGTTGATTCGAACAAAATCAGGGCATTTGTATAAAAAGAGTGAAGATGCAGATGCCAGCTTAAAAGGCAGTGATGCAATTGCTGCGAAAGGTTTGACACCGGCTGGGAAATTGTCTGATGATGGTGTTGTCATTCCGTCTTTAAAATCTGATTTTATTAACACTCAAATTAACAATTACGGAAATTTACTAAAAGATTCATTTGTTAAAGCTGTTGATGAAGCAAAAGAGTTGCGCAACACAACAACAACATTTGGTGTTAAAGGTTTAGGTACTTTAGATTCAGCAGCTAAAACATATTATCCATTTGGTCGTGGTGAAAAGACGTCACGGTCAAAAAGTGCTGCTGGCTTCGAAGATTTGATACCTTTTTATTTGTCATACTTTTTTGGATATCTTGATGAAGATGGCAAAGTCACTCAATTATCCGACGAAAAGATTAAAGATGCAATTGACAATAATAAAAAGTATAAGGTTGTTCGTACTCTAACTTTAACACAACCTAAAACTGTCTATCAGTACAGATGTCAAATTCCAAATGCATCTATTTTTAACAAACCTATTAAAATAGATAGCAACGGAAAAGGAAACTCTACAGAAAATTTGTATAAGATTCCTGTGGCAACAAACGAACCTGCTAAAAAGTTTTCTGTAATGTATGTTGCTTGCAGTGCCGATGTTGCAGATTTTATTAAAAACAGCTCAAGTGGAATTTTAGAATCAGGCATTGTTAACGATTTGTCATATTTCTACATCTTTAAGCAAACAGCAAATGTAAAAGATTATGTAAAAAAATGTTCAGATTATTTTAATAGCTTAAGCAATAAAGATGAACAAACTTTACTTGTTGCTGAAATTACAAAATCAGGTAGTTCATATAAATTCAAAGATTTAGCTGAAGAAAAATCTTTGGACGGTTGCGTTGTACATATTGCGCAAGTAAAAATTTCTGAAGACTTTGAAGTTAAATCTTTAGATTTAACAGGTTTTTATATCGCTACAATTGGTGGTGAATTGTCGAGTGGTTTCTTTGGGGATTTCTTGTTTAAAGCTGATGACAAAACAAGTGAAAAGGTACATTTGAATGATAAACCTTTAGCATTGTCTGATAAATTATATCTGTATACTGTTGAAGGAAGTAGTAATTCAGATTCTGAAGAAAATGTATATAAGTGGATTGTTGCAGCACCAAATTTATATATTGAAAATGGGAAACTGTCTGAAATTAAAATTGATGAAGATTACAATCTATTCCAAGTCTTTGCAATCACAATGAAGACAGAGTATCCTGGCAAGCCAGATAAGTCAGAGTATATGAAGAGCAAGTCTGCATGGAAGATTTATCAGTGGTTAGAGAAAGAATACGAAAGAAATATTAGACGTTCAGAGTATGATAATCAGATTCATATGAGAAGAGGTTTTCTTGACATTGAACGTGCTATACCTGCTTTTTCATTTGTTAAGAGTGAAATTGAAGATTTTGATGAAAATAAATTATCAATCGAAAGTCACAAAGATTGGATTAAGCAAGTATTGTGCAGCAGTGGTTCAAGTTGGGTAGATGTCAAGAAAGATAATGCTGAAGGTTTCGCACTAAATGAATTGTTTGTTCATTATGCAGTTGCGTTAAACATAAAGCTGCGCTACTTTTTAGATAATATGCAGTATATTAACAATGCTGGTGAAAAGATATTAACAACTCAAGACTATCAAGGTATTGTTATTGATAATGAAATTGAAATTGGTAGCACTGTAAACTTCAAAAACCTTGATAACTACATTGCGCAAGTCGTTATTACAAACATTCCTAAAAACAATGAGCTTGTTGGTGCGCAAGTTGAAGCTTTAACATTCGAACGAAATGAAAACCTTGAAAATTTACGTAGTGAAGTAATTGGTAATGTTCAAAAACGTGTTGAAGAGGTCGGTGCAAATAGGTCAAAGACGTGGGCTTCAAAGATATATGTTGAAACTACAGAAAATGGTGCTACAGTTTTTTATGTATATGACAATGCTGGTGAAAAACATATTAAGCCTGTAGTTAATTTTATAAACCAAGTGTTTTATAAAGAAACTGATTCTGAAGAAGAGCAAGTTGTTTGTTCATACGATTTAAATTCAAATATTGTTTTTGAATCCGTTGAAGATTTCTGCAAGAACAAAGAAGCTGAATTAGCATCTGTAAAAGCAAGTTATGAAAAAGGTGATCATAGTTTGTATACAGATGTTGCAAACGTTGTTAAATTTGGTTTTGAAAATAGTTGTTATTCTGGAGGTGTTTGGTTACCCGCTGAAAAACAAAGTATTGTTAATTTAATTTCCCCGTATGCTTTTGGAACAGAAACGTACAATGGGTTGTTAGACAGATTAAATACATACTTTAGATTGCCAGAATCTTTATTACCGGCAACATCAAATTTGTATGATTTGCGTATTCTACAAGAAAAGTTGAAAGATTGTCAGAATATTTTGCAAAACATGCATGAAAAATTTAAAGACAATAAATATCATTTAAGTCTTAAAACTCGTGATGGTGATTCTGATGAAGGTCAAGAGTTTAAGGTGAAAAATATTAATGAATACATTAAATTGTATTCAGGACATGAAGATGAAAAGAATGTAGATTCCGCTCAAGAAGAAGATTGGAAACGTTTGTGTCAGTATATCAATTTTGACATTTATCCGAAGATTATGGAAGATGAATATAATGAACTTCGTGAAGTTGCAAAGAGTCAAAAGCGTTTAACTCAAGGTGTCAAAATGACTGTTCGCTTGAAAGAGTTTGTAACAAAAGTTGCTGATGTTCCTTTTGACTTTACTACGAAATCAATTCTGTTCTCTGCATTAAAGAATTATGGAAACGCGAAAGGTGTGTCAGAAACATTTTCAAGAATTTTTGGTAATGTTAAGGCTGGCAATACAGAAAACTTGTATGGAAACATTCAAGATGCGTATGCTGATTATAGTCAATTAGATAAAGATACAACTGAAATAAAAACGTCATCCGCATTCAAAAATAATGCATCAACAAGAAATTCAGTAGAATCTTTCTTAAGACAATTTGATAAATTAAAAGATTCATATGAATACTCATTTCTTAATACTTTGTTGTATACAGATGCGTCCGATGACGACATTTGGAAGATGCGTAATGAAATCGCAAAAGGTTTTGGTTTTGATTTGAGTACTGAACAAGAAAAGTTCAAAGGTACACATTCATACGAAGACTTTAAAGAATGTTTTGTTAAAGCAATTAAACAGTTACTGCTTGATTATACAGGGTATAAAGCTACAAAAGTAGCTACTTTGTATAATAGAATCAACGGAAAAGATTATAGTTTGCGTGACTTAAGCAGTTACTATAAAACAAGAATGTCTGATATTACAGGTAGCCTTGAAGCATTTATTTCAGCATTAGAAAGAAGTGTCAAAAGTAATCGTGGAAAAGAATTGGTACAAAACATTAAAATTGTTACTGGAATTATACATTCTTCAAAAGAAGACCGTATTCATGCTATGGAAAGTATTATTAACAGTAGTGATTTGTTAGGAAGCAAATATACATGGTTACTTGCTAAATTTGATGAAATGACCACTTTGTATGAAAATTACAAAGAGTTGCAGAAAGAGCTTAAAGGTTATATTAATGCTGAAATTAAACGTACAAATCCTTCAGATAAAGATTTAGAATCTGCAGGTGTTGATTTTGATTCCGTGCAAGATGAAGGTATGAATGAATTAACAAGTATGTTTTTAAAGAATATATATTCAACATGGAAAATTTCAATGTTTGATGCGTTCAAAAAAGAATATCCTGATGATTTGGAAAAAGAAACAAAGATTTCAGTGTTCGATAATGAGCAGAAGAATCCAATATTCTTAAATGCATGGACAAAGAGCTTTAAGTTAGACGATGAATCTAAAAAGAAGATTATAGATTTTATTGACTCAAGCAAAAGTAGCAAGTTTGATTTATCAGTATTAACAACATTTACAAATGATCAGGTTGCGAGTTTGATTGATATCATCAAAAAAGATGACAGTGATTATTTTGAAAAGTCAAAGAAGTTTATTACTACAATCAATAATCTGAACACAACAGCTGAAAATGAAAATATTTATTCGTTGACAAATGTCGGTAAACAACACAATAACGTTAAAACTTCGTCACCTTTCTATACTGATACGGTTTTACACGATTTAACAGTTAAAAATGTTGAAAGCATTGATTTCTGGAAGCAATTTGTTAAGGGCGATTTAGACAAAGAGAAAGAAGGACAATTGAAACTTTTTGTAGAGAGAGTTCTTCAACGTGTTGGGTCAAATAAAGATATGCTTCTGCGGTTGAATACAAATAAAGTTACTATGACTTTAGAAAGTTATTTTAAAGCCAATGAAGGTAAAGATGCTGAACGAATTAAAAAGAATGCAGAAATATATTCGTTATCTTTGTTGACCGACAAACAAAGTCAACAACATACGAAGATTCCTTTAAAGGTCTTTAACAAATGAATTTATATAGCATAATAGATGAAATGATAAAAGACGGCAGTGATTTAAACTCATTAGCTAAAGGTCATTTGCAATTTGATTTCAATGATAGTGTTACATTGGAGACTCTAGAAAAAAGGGTTGTAAATGGCAAAAAATCTTTTACATTTGTCTGTGGTGTTAAATCAAAACATATTCTTTATGATGGAATGGAAACGGAAGCAACAACTGATTTTGTTGAAAACTTTACTGTTGCTTTAATGTTTATAGAATCTTCTAAACGTCGTGCTAGTAATAATGGAAGTGAAGTCGATGAAGAATACCCAAATACGACGAATTATGATTGCTTTGTGTATTGTAATTGTCCACATTTCTTTTATTACTACATTTCTGCTGATAAAAACATTTTGATTCCACATTCCAAATTAATATCTTTAGGAATTAAATCGTGGAACATTATTGATCCTTTACAATGGGTTTCTTCACAAAAAACCGGAAGCCATAAAGCTACAAAGAATCCAGACCATGACATTGGGGTATGTAAACATATTGTCAATGTTATTTATTATTTGTTGGGGACTCTAGATAATAATAGTAATGAAAAGCTTCGTGTTGGAACAGATGAAGAAAGCACACTTTTAGTAGATGACGGTAGCCTATTAAAAAAACTTGATGCATATAATATCAAAAAGCCATTATATTCAGGTACTCCAGAACAACGCAAAGAATATTGGGCAAAACATCGTGTTAAATATTCGAAGCAAGACTATCAAAACGCTGTAAATGCATTGTTGTCTGCGCAGAAAGCTAATAAAGATGTTCAAAAAGATATAAAAGCAAAAGCACAAAAATTATCTCTATTAACAACAAAAGTTAAAAATCAAGAATCTGATTTGCAAAAACAAGGAATTTTGAAGGTTGTTAAAGGAAAAGTTGTTATTGATATTCCTAAAGATAAAAGTGAAAAAGAAATAAAGAATATCAGGACAAAAGTGCAGTCTGTTTATAAAATACGCGCAGAGATTCAAAACTTGCGTTCAAATATTGCAAATCTTAAAACGCAGACGAAAACGATTGATAATTTGAAATATGAAGTTAAGCGTTTAAAAAAGCGTGAAGAACAGATTCGTTTAAACAATCGATTAAATACCAGACATTGGTATGATAATCATGATAATGTTGCTGTTGATACAAGAAATCAACCAAGCGAAGATGCAAATGTAAATGAAATTGATAAATATATTTATAATTTAAAAAAGGATTTGCGTTGGTATGATTATGCGTTAAGTAATGATTTAAACAGCAATCCAAATTATAGCAAACAAGAAATTGAAAATTATCGTAAAAGTGCTGAACAGTTTAAAAGTAAAAAAGAAGAGTTGCTAAAGAAATGGCAGCAGCGACGTGACTTTCTAGCTGATCAGAAAATTAAATTAGCAGATATTCATAAAAAAGAAAGAGAAAACGGCACTAAACGAAATAATTTAAAGAAACGTGCTAAAGGCATTAGTAACGAAGTAACATCTGTATCTGATTCAATATCAAAATCAAAAGATGTTATTGATAAAAAAATATTTGAATTTAGCAATCTATTAAAAGATAAAAAAGAT
>CALAFU010000276.1 GCA_937891325.1 uncultured Candidatus Melainabacteria bacterium
GATAAGTGCTGAAAGCATATAAGTACGAAGCCCACCGTAAGATGAGATCTCTCATGACACAAGTCAGTAAGTTCCCACGAAGATCACGTGGTTGATAGGTCAGAGATGTAAGTATGGCAACATATTCAGTCGACTGATACTAATAGAACGAGGGCTTTTCCTAAATTCTGGGTTATCCTAGAGGTTAGATGAATTGCGCAAGTCGCTTTTAATCTTTATGCAGCTTTCAACGCACAGCGTATTTAAAAGAATTCGCTGGTGTCCAAGAGTGAGGAAACCACCCGTTCCCATCCCGAACACGGTCGTAAAGACTCATTTCAGTGAAAATACTTGGCGGGCCACCGCCTGGGAAGATAACCCGATGCCAGCATCTAATTTTCAAAAGCCTTGAATGTGAAATCATTTGAGGCTTTTTTAATTCTTATTATAAAATAAAAGAACGAGGGCTTTTGTGAAAAAAAATATATTAATTTTGAGTATAATTATAACAGTTTTTATTATTGTTTTAGCTTTTGTTGTTTCTTTTTTATTAACTTCAAAAACAACTAATCATTTAAATTTTGGCAGATTTGCTTTTTCAATGATTGATATAAATAATGATAGTATTTTTGTTGTCGGTGGTGACGGTGGTTCTAGTAAAGATGTTACTAAAAAAGCAGAGCTTATTAATTTAAAGGATAATAGTGTAAAACTTTTACCTGATACAAATTATCACCATAGACAGAGTTTATTAGTGAAAAATAAAGAAGGTAATATTTTAATTATTGATGATAACCCAATTGAATATTACAATACAAAAACTGAAAAGTTTGTATCTACACAATATTGCATTATAAATAATAATTGTAAAAGCAAGAATAATCGCCTATCTAGAACTTTTGTTGCAAGTCCTTACGATGCCGAAAATGTATTGATAATGCTTCTTACAAAATCTAATTATCAAAAATTATATTTGTATAACTTTGACAAGTTTACATTAAAGCAACTCCCAAATTTTATAATACCACGTACAAAATATAGCTTGGTAAACTTAAATAATGGTCAAATTTTGATTACAGGTGGTATTGATAAAAATAATAAAAAAATAAATATAGCAGAAATATACAATCCGAATGTAGGTAAATTTGAAGTAAGTAATCTTGACGAGATTAAAAACATTATCGCTAAAATAAAATTAACTGATAATAACTTATACATCACTAATAGCGGTGCATACTTGTTAGATAATAAAACAAATGAAGTGCAAAAAGTTAATTATAATTATGACAAATTAATTGAATTACTGAAGGGAAAAAATAGCTACCAATTAGATAAAGACAAAATTTTAATTTATGAAAATAAAAAACTAACTCAAAATAGTCAAAATATACTAATTTATGACTTAAAAACTAATATCGCATATTCTTTAAATAAAAAATTATATAAAGCCACTGATAAAAGTATTATTCATATTGCAGATAAAGTGTTGTTTATTGGTGGTCGAAAGAATCTTGAAGCAGTAGATAATATTGCAGAAGTAAAATTTTAGGGTTGTATGTTTAATAATAATACGATATAATAGTTATTATTACAATTGAATTGAGGGATTTTAGTATGAAAAAATTATTAGCTTTCAGTTTAGCAGAAGTTTTAATTGCACTTTCTATTGTTGGTATTATTGGCGCATTAACTCTACCTAACGTAAAAAAGACTTATGAACAAAAAGAAGCTCACGCAAAAGCTACAAAAGTTCAACATGTTTTAGATTCTGCAACAATAGCTTTAGTTAAAGAATATGGTTCTTTAGATGCCGTAGTAAGAGGTATTGACGATAAATCTGATAGATCATATGCCTTACTTGATGCGTATAAAAAGTATATGAAATTTACTAATGTATGTGGCAAAACAAGTTCTTCTTCAGCTTGTTTTCCCACAGGTGCATTTGCTGATCCTTTAAATACATCTTCTAAAACTGCTTATGACTCGACGACTTGTACAACTAAAAATGGTTTGCCCTATTGTACAATTGCTCCCGCATCAAAACCTTATTTTACACCATTGTATCCAAACTGTTCTCCTTGTAGTGGGAGTGGTGCAACAAGAAACTGCTTAAGCGCTTCTAGTTGTGTTGTTACGTCAACTCCGGGAGAAGATAATTCAAACTGTGCAACTGCAATATTAAACGATGGCACTGCTATAGCTTTTTGTGATGTATCTAGGCAAAAAGGCAATTGTACTGCAAGTAATACAGTTTCAAGTAGTGGCGGTTTATTAGAATTAGCTATGGGCACAATTAATACAACTTATTGTCCTTCAGTTGCTGTGTATTTTGACATAAAAGGCGCAAAACGACAAAATACTTTAGCTATGTCTAGAAATGTCTTTTTTGGATATTTAACAGATGAAGGATTTAATGATACATACAAAAGCATCGCATCTATTTCGGCAGGTGCGTTTAATGATAATATCATAACAACAGTAGTAGATACTAGTACATCTGGTGGCTTGACATTTGGAAGATTCTAATTAAAGTAAAATCTTTTGATTTATAAACAAGTTTTGAAATCCAAGATGAAATCTTCAAATTCATTTTGGATTTCTCTTGTTGTAATATCATTTAAGCCAATTGTATAGTTTTTATTTTCAGGGCTGTCTAGACCATTGTGAATAGCTTCAACTTCAATAGAATTAGATTTTTGTGTTAGTTTAAATTCGCTTTCTTGTCTTTTATTAACGAATTTTACAGAAAAACTATCATCAGTTTCTACAAATGGAGTTTCTGTATTAAATAAAACGTCCTTGTACTCTTCAATAAGTTCTTCTATTGCAGGTTTAACAACTTTTTCCACCTTTTTGTGGAAAATTTGTCTAAATAGTTTAAAATCTTTTGGGCTTGTTTGAGGAGTTTGAACCTCATTTTCTAGCCAATTGTCATTTTTTTTTTGAGAACTTTGTACGATATGTAAAAAGTTTGGTGATGTTTTAGCTAGTTCCAAACCTTCCTTCAGAATTTGTTCAATTTCGTCGTAATCTCTGTTTTCAACAGGACAAACAACTGCACAAATTGCCTCATCAGCGCCAACAGCTTTGTTAATTCTGTTCCATACAACCATTGCACCTTCTAGGTTCGTGTTTTCCAATAATAGGTAGAAGGTATCTTTTGATTTTGTGTGAGCAACTGTATCTGTTGCACGGGTATTATTTTTGATTGTATCAATCATGTTATCGATACTTGGTTGTAGTCTTGAATTTTTGTTAGGTTCAAGAGCAACAAAAACACCGTCAATACCTTTACTTCTCAAGTAATCAATTTCGTTTTGGAATACTCTATCGCTATATTTTGGCGTATAGAAACCTGTTTTATCATCAAAAGCGTTTAATTGAGTTAAAAGCTTTTCGTATTTTTTATGTTGTTGACGAAGTTCATTTTTTTGTAAACTCCAAATAGTTCTCATCAAAATTTCAGAGTTACCGTATTGGATAGAAAGAACATCGCTAATGCCGTTTTTGTTTGCAACTTTAATGAAGGTTGGATTGTAGCTTTCAACCAACAAAATAATTGGAATAGAAGAGATTTCTTTAATTTTTCTGATTAAATCAAGACAGAATGGTTCTTCCATTGAGTTTTGGCAGTTGATAATAACAGCTTGTGGCTTTTCTGATTCAACTGTTTCCAAAGTGTTTTGGTAGTTTCTAATCAAAATACTGTCAATGTTTCTCAATTGTACCAATTCAGAGCTTAATAAGCCAATCATTGATTCGTTATTAGTTACTAAAATAATGTTTGTTCCTGAATACATATTTGCCTCTTCTATGATGATAATTCACTGATTAATATATCTGCTTTTCTTAGTATACTATCTCTTAAAATTGACGGTTGGTCAAGTTTAAGATTTAGATTTTTAACGTAATCTAAGTTTACTTCGCCATTAAAGTTTTCTTGGATTAATTTGTCTACAAGGTAAACCAAAGAGCATTCTTTAGGTACTGATGCCATATTTGGTGTATGGTGATATTTTATAACGTTTGTTAGCAAAATAGGCAGTTGCCATT
>CALAFU010000277.1 GCA_937891325.1 uncultured Candidatus Melainabacteria bacterium
CCTGTTTCAAAGAATAAGTTATCGGAGTCATTCCCATTGCACGAGTTTTTTCTATTTGTTTTGAAATTAGAGCAGAACCTCCCTTTTCAATTGGAATCATCAATTTTGATGCTTTACAGCTATCATAAGGTGTAAACCCCATTCTATAACCGTAAGCCCTCATTCCAACTCTGTTTTGCGGATTTATCTTCGGCAAAATTTCTCGCATCGTTTTTAGCATTACATCAATTTTTCTCTCGTTATGCAAAAATTCGTTCATACTATTTGAAAAATCAAGTATAAACAATGTCTTTTCTTCGCCTGTTTTAATATCGTAATTGTCGTAGTATTGCAGGTTATAGCTATCGGCAAAAGTTTTGCTGACAAAAACAAGTAAAATAATTGCTAAAATATATTTTTTCATAATCTCAATTTAACGCTGTATTTTAACTTTTTAAATTCCTCTATTATCTGATATTTATGCTAAAATTTTATAAAAAGAGGAATTAATAATGAACGCACAAGAAGAAATTAAAAAGGCTGAAAATGCCGTAAAAGCAGAATTTGAATACATTGATGAAATCAGAGATTTTAACCAAGCAAAAGTTTTGAAAGCATTTTATGATAACAAAGTAGCCCCAGAACATTTTTACACTGTTTCAGGCTACGGACACGACGATTTAGGCAGAGAAGTTTTAGACAAGGTTTACGCTCAAACTTTTGGCGCTGAAAAAGCTATCGTTAGAACTCACTTTGCAACAGGAACTCACACTCTTGCTTGTGCCTTATTTGGTAACTTACACGCCGGTGACAAATTAGTTTCAGTTGCTGGAACTCCTTATGACACAATGAGAGAAGTTATCGGGCTTACAGGTTGTGAACTTAGCAAAAGAAATTCCCTAATTGGCAACGGCGTTTTATACGACGAAGTTCCTCTTTTAAATGGTACTGATATTGATTTTGAAGCTCTTGAAAAGAAAATTGACGACTCTGTAACCATGGTTACAATCCAACGTTCAAGAGGTTATGAAACTAGAAAATCACTTACAATTGACGTTATTGAACGAATTTGTAAAGTTGTAAAATCTAAAAATCCTAACTGCATTTGCTTTGTAGACAACTGCTACGGCGAATTTACAGAAAAGAAAGAACCTTTAGAGGTAGGTGCAGACCTTATGGGCGGTTCATTAATCAAAAACCCAGGTGGCGGAATTGTTGAAACAGGCGGTTACATTGCAGGTAAAGCCGAACTTGTAGACGCAGCAGCGATAAGACTTACAGCTCCAGGGGTTGGTGCAGAAGCAGGTGCAATGTTAAACCAACACCGCTTAATTTTCCAAGGTTTCTTTATGGCACCTTCAATTGTTGCAGATGTTCTAAAAGGCTTAACCCTTGCAACTAAAGTATTTGAAGATATGGGATATATCTCAACTCCAAAATACCACGACAAGAGGACTGATATTATCCAAACAATCACCTTCAATCATAAAGAAGCTCTAATTAAGTTTTGCCAAACAGTTCAAGCACTTTCACCAATTAATGCTTATGTAACTCCAATTCCTGAACTAATTCCAGGGTATGAGGACGAAGTTATTATGGCTGGAGGCACATTTATTGAAGGTTCTACAATTGAACTTTCTGCTGACGGTCCAATTAGACCACCTT